>JALYUO010000513.1 GCA_030853735.1 Chloroflexota bacterium | reverse complement strand
GGGCAACGCGCTGAGTGGCTTGGGGATCGCCTACGCGGCGCTGGGGGAGGTGCGGCGGGCCATCGGCCTCTACGAGCAGTATCTGGCGCTGGCGCGCGAGATCGGGGACCGGGCGGGCGAGGGCGCGGCGCTGGGCAACCTGGGGGTGGCCTACCGGAACCTGGGAGAGGTGCGGCGGGCCATCGGCCTCTACGAGCAGCGGCTAGAGATAGCGCGCGAGATCGGGGACCGGCAGGGCGAGGGCAACGCGCTGGGCAACCTGGGGAACGCCTACGCGGACCTGGGGGAAGTGCGGCAGGCCATCGGCTACCATGAGCAGGCGCTGGTGGTGCTGCGCGAGATCGGGGACCGGCAGGGCGAGGGCGCGACGCTGGGCAACCTGGGGAGCGCCTACGCGGCCGTGGGGGAGGTGCGGCGGGCCATCGGCCTCTACGAGCAGCAGTTGGTGATCACCCGCGAGATCGGGGACCGGGCGGGCGAGGGCGCGGCGCTGGGCAACCTGGGGAACGCCTACAAAGACCTGGGGGAACTGGACCGGGCGGTGTCCTATTATGAGCAACACCTGGACATCGCCCGCGCCATCGGCGACCGGCAGGGCGAAGCGAATGCCAGTTGGAACCTGGGCGCGCTGCGGGAGCAACAGGGCGACCTGGCTCAGGCGGTGGCCTTGATGCAGGTGTGCGTGGACTTTGAGCGCGAACTCGGCCACCCCGACGCGGAGCCGGATGCGGCGCGGGTCGCCGATCTGCGGGCGCAGTTAGCGGCGGGGCGCTGACGGCCCGGCCACGCATGGGGGCTGACCGGCCACGCATGGACCACGAATACACGAATGGATCGGGGCTACGCGCCGGCCACAATGCTGGGGTAGCCACCTGGGGGTGAGCTGGGGGACGCGGCGCTGGGGAGCCGGCTTGTGGGCCGCGCGCCGCCGCCTATTCGTGTATTCGTGGTCCTATTCGTGGCTGGCCGGGCGGCGGGGGCGACGATTCCCCCTCACCCCCGCCCTCTCCCCGGCGGGGGCGCGGGAGCTAGACGCTTTCCTATCCTACCTCTCCGCTCACTCCGTCCGACCCCCGACCCCCGGCCCCCGATCCCTGACCCCCGGCCCACAGCCCCCGGCCCCCGGCATTACGCCGTCGCGCCGGCCACGGCTGCGTCTGGGGCGACCACGGGCTGCATGACTTCCACTTCGAGTTCGATCTTGATCGTGTCACCGACCATCACGCCGCCGGTTTCCAGGGCAACGTTCCAGGCGAGGTTGTAGTTCTTGCGATCCAGGTTGCCGGTGACGGTGAAGCCCCAGCGGTGATTGCCAAAGGGGTCTTTGCCCGGCCCTTCGGCCTCCACATCAAACGTCTCGCTGCGGGTCACGCCCTTCATCGTCACATCGCCGGTCACTTTGTAGTGGCCTTTGCCGGCGGCTGCCACCTGCGTGCTTTTGAAGAGGATGGTCGGGTACTGCGCCGCGTCGAAAAAGTCCGGCGATTTGAGATGCCCATCGCGCTGCTCGTTGCGGGTGGTCACGCTGGCGACTTGGATGGTGAACTCCACATCTGACTTGCTCAGGTCTTGGTCGTCGAGGTTGACGATGCCGCTGAACTCCTGAAACGCGCCACGGACTTTAGAAATCATCATGTGTTTGACGCTGAAGGTCACTTGCGAGTGCGCGGGATCAATTTGCCAAGCCATGTTATTTGCTCCTTTGGTGGGGGGTAGCCCCCATGAATAATCGTGTGTGTCGTCCATCCAGCCGCCGGTGCCGTAAACCGGCTCCGTCCCTGGTTGCTAGGACCATTGTAGCCCCGCCCTGTCCCCCGCCGCGTCCCGCCGCCCGTCCCTAGATCAGCGCGGCCTGTCCCACTGAGCGACCCAATTGGGGTCGCGCCGTCCTGATGGGCGCAGGCCGTCCCCGAATACCGAGCGCATACCCGAATAGCCGGGGTGGGCATCTGCGTGGATGGCAGCAAGCGGCGCAGGTAGCTTCCCACTGGGTAGCAAAGAAGGTAGCATCCAGCACCCAAGCATTCGGGTATGCGCGCCGTATTCGGGGACGGCCTGCCCCGCGCCGTCCGACCGCGTATAATAGATGCAAGGAGGAGTTACCCCATGACGATCAGCACCGTCCGCATGATGAGCCGCGCCTTGCAGCGGCCCACCACCTACACCATCATCGTGCCGGAAGTCGCGCAAGCCGGCCCTGGCCCCTACCATGTCCTGCTGCAATTACACGGCTATGCCGATGATCACCAAGCCTGGGTTCTCAAATCGAACATCGCCCGCTATGTGGAGAAAATACCCCTGATCGTGGTGTTTCCCGACGGCGAAAACGGCTACTGGCTCAACTGGGAGTCGGGGCGGCTTTATGAAGATTTCTTGATGCAAGATTTGTGGGCGCACATCGCGGCCACCTACCCGGTGGTGCCGCGCCATCGCTGGGCCGTCGGCGGGCTTTCGATGGGTGGCTTCGGCGCGATCCGCCTGGGCCTAAAATACCCGGATCGCTTCGCTTCGATCTTCGGCCATTCCAGCTTCTTGCCTGATAGCGCCGACCTGGTCGAATGGATGACGCGCCGGCCGGGCTGGACGGCCGAGTTCAAGGCCGCGCTCATGGCCGATAGCAATGTCTACGCCTGGGCGGATCGGCTGGCTCCGGCGCACGCAACATCGGATCAACCCGGCCCGCCGCCTCTCCCCACATTAGGTTTTGACTGCGGAACCGCCGATGAATTGCTGGCGCAAAACCAGCACTTTTTGGCCTATATGCAAAAAATCGGGCTGACCTGTAGCTACGCCGAACACCCCGGCGGCCACACCTGGACCTACTGGGATGCCCATATCCGCACCGCCTTGCAGCAACACTGCGCTGTGTTCGGCCTGCCCTACGCGGAAACCGACTAAGGCAACAGCGTCACCTGCCCGCTCGCCAAGTGGTAATACGCCCCCACCACCTGCACCGTGCCGGCCGCCACCCGCGGCGCTAACACCGGCGCGGCCACTTGCAGGTGCGCGGTGGCCCGCCGGATATTGGCCCGCACCGCGTTGTCCAGCGCCGCGCCCGGCTGCCCCTGCGACTCGCGCACGGCGGGCAAAATATCGTCTACCACCGCGTACAGGTGGCCCGGCAGGTCGGCCCCGCCATTAGCCACATCCAGCGCCGCCGTCACCGCGCCGCACCGTTCGTGCCCCAGCACCAGCACCAAACGCACCCCCAAATACAGGATCGCATATTCGATGCTACCCAACGCCTTGTTATCGCCGGCGAAATTGCCCGCCACCCGCACCATGAACAGGTCGCCCAATCCCTGGTCAAACACCAACTCTGCCGGCACCCGCGAGTCGGAACAGCCCAGCACCACCGCGAACGGGTGTTGGTCAAACGCGATTTCGGCCCGCCGATGCACGCCTGTGCTAGGCCGTTCCGCGCGGTCGGCCACATAGCGGGCGTTGCCGGCCAGCAGGCGCTGCAGCGCAACATCAGGAGCTAATCCCCTCGGCCCCGTATCATCACTCATTAACGTGCTTTCCTCTCTTCAGCCGGCAGTCGGCGCATAGTCACAACGGGCGCAGGTGCGACCATCGCCGGATCTTAGCACGTTGCGCCGCCTACGGCAAGGCGGCGCGATCCGCTCGCGGGGCATAACGCTGCGCGGATGCGTGTAGGGCCGCAATTCATTGCGGGGGCCGGCGACTGGGTGTAGGGCCGCAATTCATTGCGGGGACCGGCGACTGGGTGTAGAGCCGCAATTCATTGCGGGGGCCGGCAACCCCCTGCCCCTCATGCAGATGCCGGCAACCTGCTGGGGGTAGGCGCGCACGGCGGTGCGCCGTACTCGTTGCGGGTAGCCCAACAACTCTCCTAAACCTGATCTAGGGGGTGGCCGCCCGCCCATCCACCCAGAGATCATAATGGGTGAGATCGGGGATCTGCCGGCCGATGTGCGCGAACTCCATTTCAAACGGCACGGTGCCGCCCGGCGCAATCACATTCACGCTGGCGTAGGTTTGCGCCACATCCAGGAAGGTGCCGTCCACCGTGTACAGGCCCGCCCGCACTTCCACCAACTGGACCAGCCCTTTGCCGGTGTTTCGCACTTGGCCGATCAGCGCCCAGCGCGGCGCAAAGCCGGCCCCCGGCGCGCGCAAACGCGAGTCCAGCACCTCCAGGTCGCGGTAAACGTGGACGACGCTACGGCTATTCGCTTCGCCGGCCGTTTGCCAGCGCAGTGTCGCCCACTGGGCGGGCGCGGCGGTCACGAGCAGTTGGAACGGCAGGCGGTCGCCCGGCTGGATCAGTGCGTTGCTATAGTCATAGGTCTGGCCCGTCGCCAGGAGTTTGCCGTCGCTGTCCAGCACGCTGACCACGATATGCGCCCCACTCAACGGGATCGGCCCCTTGCTGCGCGCCACGCCGACAAAAGTGAGCGCGCCCGTGGTATCGGTGTAGGCGCGGGTTTGCAGCAGTTCCACCGCATCAGGGGCCGCCGTCGGCCCCGCCGTGGGACGCGCTGGAGGTGATGTGAAAGTAGGCAAGGGGGGTAGCGGGGGATCTTCGAGTATATAGACTTCAGGCGTGGGCAGCGTCCGCAACAGCACCATCCCTAGCACCACCAGCGCCACGCCGGCACATAGCGCCGGGCCTAGCCTGCGCCGCACCAACGCCGGTGGTTGCCCTGCGCCGGCACGATAATCGGGCTGATCGCGCGCCGGCAGCACCTGGGTCGGGAAGTCGCTCGCTGGGCGCATATCGGGCGCATGGGCAACCGTTCGCGGATCAATAGCGGGGCGCAGGACCAAGCCGCAGTTGTCGCAGAACGGCTGGTCCGGCTGCAAGGGCCCGCCACAGCAGGCGCAAGGATCGAGAGTGATCATGGGCGACGGCCTTTGCCTAGAATACATGAGTCCGTCGCCCGATCTTAGCACATTGCGGCGCAGCCGGCAACGTGCGGGTCCGTAGGGGCCAGGGAGGTATGCGTTTTCACGTCTGTAGATTGGATTATGAGAATGCCCGACTGGGGGAGCGACCTGTCTGCCGCGCTGATATTACGCTAGACATCAAAAATACGGTGGAGGTGTGTTGCCACGGAGACCCATTTGGCCGGGGTAAGAACGCCCACCCGACGATGGACGCGCTGATCGGCAAACGTCCAAATGCGGCTCAAGCGAATGGTACTGCGCTGCGGCAGCCGCCCACGTTGCAGATCCGTAGTCTCTAAAACGAGATCGTTGGCATCACGCGGGACATGGCTAGTAATTTCACAGAGGATGAGAACTTGATCTGTCGGCAGCGCAGGCACATCCGCAGCAAACACGGCAAGAACTAAGGCCGGACGAATTTTGCCCCCAATTTCTTGTTCAATATAGGGGAACGGGGCAATAACTAGATCACCGGGGGCATAGCCTGCCAAGCGTCGCTCTCCTCCGGCCCTAGCCAATCACTGCTCAACACTTCCTCGCTGGCCTGAGCATACTGTAAATCCACTTGGTCAGGAGCGTCCTCGGTATTGGCGAATGCCTGCGCGAATGCCTGCGCGGTTTCCTCGGAATCTATGTCGGCCTCTACCGGCACAGCAAGGCTAGGATACAGGGGAGTCGCTACACCAGGGGCACTAGTCTCCCGCGCAACCAGGGAGTGCTGCGGGGCTGCTTTCTGTGTGCGCTGCGCCATAAAATAAGCCTCCATGCTCGGTCTCTCCACTCAGCCGCACCTAGAAGGTGATACTAGCATTATAGGGCACTGTTGCAGCTGTGTCAATGGAGAGCCGCTGTAGACCACTAATGAGTTCAATAATTTGTGAAATCTGGACCACTTTCGCCCCAACAGCGAAAATCAACTAGCCTAATATAAGGCATAAAAACGACAATGTCCTCTGACCCCCCTCCTCGATGTCATTATATATAGAGGGGTAAAAATAAGCGCCGGTAACGCGGCTCACAGCAAGGAGGGTAACGATGCAGTATAATCAGCCTATGTCCACGATTCATCTATCGTTCTTGGGGCCGCCGCAGTTTACGCGTGCCGATGCGCCGGTCGCCGTGCCGTCGGCCAAAGCCGTGGCCCTGTTAGCCTATCTGGCGACCCGCGCCACCCCGCCCTCGCGCGAGGCGGTGCAGGCGCTACTCTGGCCGGAGAGTTTCGCCGACGCGGCGCGCAAAAATCTTCGCAACACGCTCTGGGCCATCCGCAAAGGGCTGGGCGAAGCCGCCTTGCGCGGCGACGACGACCGCCTGGCGCTGGGCGACGACGTGTGGGTGGACCTGTGGACGGTGGAGGGCCGGCCCGGCCACATTGCCTATCCGCTGCGGGCGGGGGGCAGTCGCGTGGGCGTGCTGCCGCCCCCCGACGCGCTGGCGGCGGCGGCGGCGGCCTACGGCGGCCCCTTCCTCGACGGCCTCAGTTTCAGCGACGCGCCGGAGTTCGATCTGTGGCTAACCAGTGAACGGGAGCGGCTGGAACAGACCCACCTGCGGACGCTGGCCGCGCTGGTCGAGCGGCGACGGGCGGTGGGCGACTGGGCGGGCGTGACAACCCTAGCCGCGCGTGCGCTGGCGCTAGACCCGTTGCTTGAACCGCTGGCCCGCGCCCTGATCGAGGCCCATGTGCGCCAGGGCGACCGCGCCACCGCCCTGCGGACCTATGACACGCTGCGGGCCACCCTGGACCGCGAACTGGGGGTCACGCCGCTGCCCGCCACCGAGGCATTGCGCGCCGCCATTCTCGATGGGCGGCTGCAACCCGCCGCCCCGTTGGGGGTTGTGGCCCACCTCACGCCGCGGCCGGCGGCTCCCGGCGATGCCCCAACTGCGCCCTTCGTGGGCCGCGCCGCCGAGCAGGCCATGCTGGACGCGGAACGGGCGCGCGCCGCGGCGGGCACGGCGCGGGTGGTCTTGCTGACTGGCGAGGTAGGCATCGGCAAATCACGCTTATGGCACGAATGGGCCGCGACCTTGCCGCCGGAACTGCCGGTGCTGGAACTGCGTTGCTTGGCCGCCACCCAGACGCTACCCCTCGCGCCGCTCACCGCCCTCTTTGCCACTGACGGGCCGCTGGGTCGCCTGTTGGCGGCCGACTCGCCGGTGCCGCCGCTCTGGATCGGCGAAATCGCCCGCCTGTTGCCTAATCTGCGCGCCGCCCGGCCCGATCTGCCCGCCCCGCCCACCTTGCCGCCCGCAGAGGAACGCCACCGCCTGTTTGAGGCGTTGGTGCAGTGTATCGAGGCGCTGGGCGGCCGGCCGCTGGTGCTATTCGGCGACGACCTGCACTGGGCCGACCACGCCACCCTCGATTGGCTCGCCTATCTGGTGCAGCGCTTGCGCGACCAGGCGCTGCTGCTGGTGGCCGCCTACCGCCCCGAAGACGAACCGCCCGCGTTGCTGGGCTTGGTGGCCGGTTGGAACCGCCTGGGCGTGGCCGCCCCCGTCGCGCTGGACCGCCTGACTCCGGGCGAAGCGGCGACGTTGGTGCAGGCGCTGGGCGGCGACCCGGCGCTGGCCCAGCAAGCGCAGACGCAAAGCGCGGGCAATCCCTACTTTTTGCTCGAATTGGTGCGCGCCACGCCGGGCGATGTGCCGCCCGCGCTGGCCGTGCTGGTGCGGGCCCGGCTCGACCGCTTGCCCGATACCGCGCGCCAAGTGTTGCAAGCCGCCGCTGTGCTGGAACCCGACCTGGAGTTTGCCCTCCTGCGCCAGACGGCGGGACGCAGCGAAGAAGAGACGCTGGACGCGCTGGACGCATTGCTGGCAGCCGGCATCCTGCTGGAGCGGAGCGGCCGCTACACTTTCAGCCACCCGTTCGTGGCCGGCGTGGTGCAGGCCGGTCTGAGCGGGGCGCGCCGGGCTTATCTGCACCGCCGCGCCGCCGAAGCGCGCGAAGCCGCCTACGCCGGGCGGCTGGCCCCGGTAGCCGGGCGGCTGGCCGACGATTACGCCGAGGCCGGCAACCCCAGCCGTGCCGCCCACTACGCCGATCTGGCCGCCGAACACGCGCTGCGCCTGATCGCGCCGACTGAGGCGGTGGGCTTCTATCGCCGGGCGCTGGCCCTAGAGCCCACGCCCCTGCGCTGGATAGGGCTGGCCCAGGCGCTGGTCTGGCAAGGCGACCTGAGCGCGGCGCGCAGCGCGTTTGCGGCGGCGCAGTTGGCCTACGACGCGGCGGGCGACCGCCTGGGCGTGGCGCGGGCCTGCTTAGGTCAGGCCGACACCTATTTGCCCGTTGGGCGCGCCGATCTGGCCGCCGACTTTGCCGCGCGCAGCCTGAGCTATCTGGATGGAGCCGCCGACCCCGAAGCGCACGCCCTGGCCCATTTTGTCTTGGGTGCGGCGCGGGTGGAAAGTGAAGACACGCCCGACGACGCGGAAGCCCATTTGCTGGAAGCCAATCGCCTCGCCACGGAGCATCACTTGCCCGCGATAGCGGCGCGCAGCCTGTTCACGCTGGGCAACCTGCGCGCTATGCGCGGCGACACCGCCGGGGCCGTGACCGCTTTCCGCGAATCGATCCCTCTCGCCCAGGCGGCCGGCGATCCGTTCCAAGAGGTGCTGGCCGTCAACAATGCCGCCTACAATACCCTGTTGCACGGTGACATTCCCGCCGCCCAGGAGTTGGTGGCGACGGGCCTGGCCCTGGCCGAACGCCGGGAGCTGCGCCTGCCGCTGCAATATCTCTACAGCACGCAAGGCGAAATCGCCCTGGCCGCAGGACAGCCCGCGGTCGCCGCCGAGTGGTTCCGCCGCGGCCTAGCCGAAGCCGAGGCGCAGGGCAATGTGCGCCAAGCCGCCAACTACCACGCCAACCTGGGCCTCGCCGCCCGCGCCGCCGGCGACCCCGCCACCGCCCGCACCGAACTCGAAGCCGCCTACGCCGCCGCCGCCCCGCTCACCGCGCCCTACCTGCAAACACAGATCGATCTCTGGCTCACCGACCTCTATCACGCCACCGGCGACCGCCCTGCCGCCCAAACCGCCCTCACCCGCGCCGCAGCCCACCTCGCGCGCGGTGCCGCCCCCGGCCTACAGCCCACTGCCGCCCGCCTGCGAACGGCGCTAG
>JALYUO010000508.1 GCA_030853735.1 Chloroflexota bacterium | reverse complement strand
TGCCGAGGGCGATGTGCTGACCGCGCCCGACAGCGGCGGCGCGGTCGAGGTGCAACTGGGCGCGTTCAAGCTGCGCGTGCGCATGGACGACATGGAGCGCGCCCGCCCCAGCGACGACGGTGGCTGGACCTGGAGCGCCGAGGACGGCCCGCGCCGCACCGCCGCCGCTGATGGGCGCGCTGCCGGCAGCAATGGTGCGCCCGCCTGGGGCACCGAAGAGGTGCCGCGCCGCGCCGGTCGGCCCGAATTCGTCACCGCCGCCTCGCTCCAGCAACGCGCGTCGGCTGCCGCCGTGCCGCTCGAACTGGATTTGCGCGGCTTTCGCGCCGAAGAGATCGAGGATGCGGTGGACCCCTATCTGCAAGAGGCCGCCCTGGCCGGGATGCCGCTGGTGCGGATCATCCACGGCAAGGGCACCGGCGTGCTGCGGCAGGTGGTGCGCGACCTGCTGAAACGCCATCCGCTGGTGCGCGCCTGGGCCCCCGGCCCGCTGGAACAGGGCGGCGAGGGCGTGACGCTGGCCTACTTCAGTTAGCGTGCGTCGGCTGGCCGCCGGCCTGCTGGGGCTGGTCTTGCTGCTGGGCACAGTGGCCGTGTGGACAGTGCCCGGCATTGATTACGCGCTCTTGCGGGTCAACTCGCATACCGAAGGCGGCAACTACTCGGATTTCGATCAGCTCTGGGTAGCGACGCGGGCGGTCTTGTTCGACCATGCCAACCCCTACACGCTAGAGATACGCGACCGGATTCAAGTGCCCTTCTACGGCCACGTATTGCGCGCGGACGATCCGCACCGGCCCAAACTGCTCCAGGGCTTTTATTACCCCTTGTATATCGTGTGGTTGGTCTGGCCGTTGGCGTTGCTGCCGTTGCCGGTGGCGGTGCTGGTGTTCCAGTGGTGCCTAGCCGCGTTGTTGGTGGCCGGGATGTGGGCCTACCTGACACTGCTGGGCTGGCCGGCGGGTCCGCGCTACCGGCTGGCAGCCGCCGCCGGCATCCTGCTCACGCTCGGCGCGCAGGCCGTGGTCCACTTCGCCCAGCCGACCGGCTTGTTTTTCGGCCTGCTGCTGGGCGCATTTTACGCGGCGAGCCGGGATCGGCCGCGGCTGGTGGGCGTGTTGCTGGCCTTGACGCTGATCAAGCCGCAACTGGCCCTGCCGCCCGCGCTGGGCTTGATGCTGTGGAGTTGGCAGCAGCCAACCCGCCGGCAATTCGTCGGCGCGGCGCTGGCGACCGGCGCGGCGTTGCTGGGCAGCAGCCTGTTGCTGTTTCCCGGCTGGCCGCTCGCCTGGATCGGCAGTTTCGCCACCTACGCCGCCACGGGTGCCACGCCGGCGACGGGCTTGCCGCTGGATGCGTGGATCGGCGGGCTGCTGCGGGTCGGCCTAGCTCTGCTGGTGTTGCCGTTGTGGTGGGCGGTGCGTCGGCTGCCGTGGCGCGACCGCCGTGTGCCGGCGGCCCTGGCGATCACGCTGGTGTTGACGCTGGCGGTGCAACAGCCCTGGTTTGACTACAACTTGGTGTTGCTCTACCCGGCGCTGCTCACGCTGCCGGCCGCCTTGCAGCGTTCCCAGCTAACGATCCCCGCGCCTGCGCCGCTTCTGAGCCGCATCGCCCTTGCCACCTTCAGCACTTCCTGGCTCGTGGCGCTGGGGCTGCTGGTGGTCTACCTGCTGCATTGGCTGCCGCTCACCGCGTCCGGCTGGCCCAGCTACGTCGTCCTCAGCACGCTGGTCCATTGGTTGGTGAGCAACGCCATCGTGCTGACGGCCCTGTGTGCTTGCCTCGCCTGGTTGCCGGCCCTGCTGCGCCCCGCGCCGGCGGCTAATCGGGTATAATACCCCTAACACGAGGCGTGTAGCAATTCATTGCGCGCGGTGCGCTCAGGAGGAAGTGGGCATGGTTACTCAGGTACGACCCGATCAAGCGATCCAGGATGACGATGTTGCGCTATCCGAGGTGACAGTGACGCTGACGCTCTCCGCGGATCAGTGGCGCAGGATTGAAGAGATGGCTGCGGGCTACGGGGTATCCACGCACGACTTGCTGCGGATTGGGCTGGACGATTTTTTGGACGGCCCGGACGAGACGTTTCAGCAGACCACCGATCATATCTTGCAAAAGTACGCCGAACTCTACCGCCGGCTGGCCTGATGCGCTACCCCACCCTGCGTGAGGTACTCAACCTCCACCAGCGCTTGTTGCGCCAGAGCGGCGGCATGGTGGGTGTGCGCGATTTGGCCGGCTTGCAGTCGGCGCTTCAGCAACCGCGCGTCACGTTCGGCGGGCAGGATCTCTATCCTGACTTGCCCGCCAAAGCGGCAGCCCTCGGCTTCTCGCTGATTGCGAATCACCCCTTTGTAGACGGCAACAAACGCATCGGCCACGCGGTGCTGGCCGAGTTTCTCGAATGGAACGGCTACGAGATTGCCGCCACCCTCGACGATCAGGAAGCGATCATCCTGGCGGTGGCGGCGGGGCAGTTGGACCGGGCGGGATTCACGGCGTGGTTGGCCGGCGTGGTGGCGGCGGCGGGGTAGGCGCGCCGACCTAACCCCCCCACCCCCTTCCCTACGAAGGAAGGGGGAGCGCGACGGACCTAACCCCCCCCCTTCCCTACGAAGGAAGGGGGAGCGCGACGGATGCTACTCCGCTCCCTACAATGGCGGCCTCTCTACGTAAACTCCATGTCGCGGCGTGAGAGATCCATCGCCGCATGAACCGCTCCCTACAATGGCGGCATCTCTACGTAAACTCCCCCTTCCTTCGTAGGGAAGGGGGTGGGGGGGTTAGGTCGGCCTGCATCCCTAGCACAACTCCCACGGCTGTGCTATACTACGGCTGGGACACCACCGATTCGCCCCATAGTTGACCGGCTGCTCACGATCCGTTGAGGAGACGCAGGTATGCCCATGCCCCCCGCCGCGCCCGCCGGCCCCACGCTGCGCCTGACGCAGTGGGCCGAGGGTTCTGACAAGTTCAAGGTCGATCTAGCATTGGAAGGCCCGAATCTGCCACGGCAGACGGCGACCAGCCATTTTCAGTTTGCGCTATCGCTGCCCGATCAGGAGCGCATACGTTGGTATTTGGAAACCTACCTCCAGGAACCCTTTGATCCCAACCCCATTATCGCGGCGGGAGTCGAGGAGAGCATGGCGGCGGTGGGAAAGGAACTGTTCGGCAAAGTTTTCGAGTCAACGCCCACGGTCGCCCGCTTATGGGCCACGCTGGAACCGCACCTGAACGATACACGGGTGGAGATCGTGACCGGAGTGCGCGAGGCGACCACCATTCCGTGGGAGTTGCTACGCGACTCGACCACTGGGGATGCGTTAGCGTTGCGCGCCCACACCTTTGTGCGCGCCCATGCAAACCCTAGCCGGCAGCCCCAACCCTTGACCGCCACGCGCACCCTGCGAATCCTGCTAATTATCGCCCGCCCCAGAGGAGAGAACGATGTGGCTTTCCGCTCGGTGGCGCTGCGGCTGGTGGATGCGTTGAGCCAGCGCGATGATTACCAGTTAGATGTCTTGCGTCCGCCGACGTTTGCGGCGCTGGATACGACCTTACGCGCAGCATACAAAGCCGGTCAGCCCTATCATGTCGTGCATTTTGACGGGCATGGAGCCTATCTGTCGAGCCAGGAGGCCCAGCAGATCGCCAAATTGTTGGCGCAGCTAAACCCGCAAACGATGGGTGCCGGCTCCGCCCTAGCAATGCACGGCCACTTGGTATTCGAGCGTATCCCGACGGCGCAGACACCGGATGTTGCCGATGCGGTGGGGGGCGTGGTACTCGGCCAGTTGTTAGCTGCGACTGGGGTGCCGGTGTTGGTGCTGAATGCCTGCCGGTCGGCCCATGCGGAGCGCGCCGCCGATCCCACACCTGACGCGACGGGGGAAGCGGCGGCGGCTGTCGAAGAACCCGCACTCCCAGCCGATCAGGTGCGCGCCTATGGCTCATTGGCCCAGGAGGTGATGGATCAGGGGGTATCCGGCGTGGTGGCGATGCGCTACAACGTCTATGTCAAGACCGCCGCCGCGTTTGTCGGGGGCTTGTACAGCGCGTTAGCCGAGGGTAATACGCTGGGCGAAGCGGCCACCAGCGGGCGCAAAGGGCTGGCGGCTGACCCGCGCCGCGAAATCGGCCGGTCGATCCGGCTGCAAGACTGGTCGGTGCCGGTGATCTATGAAGCGGCCCCCATTGCGCTGTTCCGGCGGCCGGGCAAGCCCGGCAAGTTGACCCCGCCGCGCAAGAAGACGACGACTGGGCGGGGCGACCTCGACCCGGAACTGCTCAAGCGCCCCGTTGCCGGGTTCTATGGCCGCGACGAGACGCTGCTGGCGCTGGACCGCGTGTTCGATACGCAGCGCATCGTGTTGCTGCACGCCTACGCGGGCAGCGGCAAGACGGCGACCGCCGCCGAGTTCGCCCGCTGGTATGCTGGGACGGGCGGCGTGGCCGGGCCGGTGCTGTACACGTCGTTTGAGCGGCGCAAACCGTTGGCGCTGGTGCTGGACCAACTGGGGCAACTGTTTGAGCCGGTGCTGGCCCAGTCCAACATCCAGTGGCTGGCGCTGGACGAGGCCGGGCGGCGCAGCGTGGCCTTGCAACTGTTGCAGGCGGTGCCGGTGCTATGGATTTGGGACAATGTGGAGCCGGTGGCCGGCTTCCCGGCGGGCACGGAGTCGGCGTGGAGCGCGGCGGAACAGGCCGAACTGGTCGGCTTTTTGCGGGCGGCGCGCGACACGCCCGGCACCCAAGCCAAGTTCCTGCTGACCTCGCGGCGCGATGAGCAGGGCTGGCTGGGCGGGCTGCCCACGCGCATCATCATCCCGCCGATGCCGATGCAGGAGCGCAGCGAACTGGCGCTGGCCCTGGCCCGCCACCACGGCGGCCCGTTGCCCGACCTGAGCGCGTGGCAGCCGCTGCTGCGCTTCACCGCCGGCAACCCGCTGGCCCTGACCGTGGTGGTGGGCCAGGCGTTACGTGAGCGGTTGACGACGGTGGCGCAGGTCGAAGCCTATGTGGCCCAACTGCGGGCGGGCACGGCGCAGTTCGCCGATGAGCAGACCGAAGGCCGCGACCGTTCGCTGGGCGCATCCCTGAGCTACGGCTTCGCCCACGCCTTCAGCGAAGCCGAACGCGCGCAACTGGCCTTGCTGCACCTCTTCCAGGGCTGGGTGGATGTGGACACCCTGCGCGTGATGGGCTACTCCGAAGACGAGTGGTGCCTGTCCAGCGTGCGCGGCCTGACCCGCGAAACGGGTATCACCCTGCTGAACCGCGCCGCCGAAATCGGCTTGCTCATATCACATGACAATGGCTACTACAGCATCCATCCTGCCCTGCCCTGGTACTTCCACAGCCTGTTCGTCGTCTACTACCCGACCGCCGAGGCGCAGTTAGCCGCCACCCGCGCCTTTGTCGCGGCGGTTGGCTATTGGGGGGACTACTACCACCAACAATATAATGAAGGCAATCAGACTGTGGTCCCCCTGCTGGCCGCAGAGGAAGCCAACCTGCGGCACGCTTGGCATCTGGCGCGGCAGCACGGTTGGTGGGATTTGGTGCTGAGGCCGATGCAGGGCTTGCAGGCGCTGTACGATCACACCGCCCGGCGTGGCGCGTGGGCGCGTCTAGTGGCTGACACAGTGCCCGATTTCGTGGACCCAGCGGAGGATGGCTCTCTGCCGGGCCGCGAGGACCAGTGGGACATGATTACCCAGTATCGCGTGGATCTCGCCCAAAAAGCCCGACAGTGGGTGACCGCCGAACGCTTGCAACGCCGCCGGGTGGAATGGGACCGGCAGCAAGCCGCGCCGTTGCTGGCCTTGTCAAAGGCGGAACTGACCTCGGTGCAGCGCAATACCATTCGTACATTGGGTGCATCACTGCTCGCTTTGGGGCAGATTTTGCGCGAACAGAACAGCCCGGATTGTGTCCCACTGTATGAAGAAGTAGTGTATCTGAATCAACACATAGAGGATCGGGCGGCCGAAGCCATCGCGGCTTTCAACCTCGGTCACGCTTATATGGAGGGCATTCCCGCGATCCGCGACTTGGCCCAGGCGGAACACTGGTATCGCCGCAGCTTGGATCTCCGTGCGGCGAATGACCGGCTGGGGCGCGCCAAAACAATCGATCAGATCGGCATGGTTCTCCATGCACAGTTCCGCGATGCCCGGAAAGCGGGTGCCTCAGTAGAGCAGTTGAAGGATTGGGCTAACAAGGCGGCACAGGCGTATCTTGACGCGCTGGATCTGTCCCCACCCGATGCCTTTGACAAACTCGCTATTGCTCATAGTCACCTCGGCGACCTCTATGGCGATGTGGGCGACTTGAGCCGCGCATTGCCACACTACAACGATGCGATCCGCTACTTTGAGGCGGCGGAGAACCCTTATTATGCACATAGAACTCGCTACAATGTTGCCATTGATCTCCAAAGTGCCGGCCGCTTTGACGACGCGCTGCTGTTTGCCCAGGCGGCGCTGCGGGGCTTCACCCTGTTGCAAGCAGCGGACGAGATCCAAGAGACACAAGGACTGATCGATCTGATTAAACAAGCCCAACAGCAAGCCAAAGGAGACCCCACCCCATGACCACACCTCCCGAACCGAATGACGACATGGTGCCTGTGCTGGGCACGCTGCCCCCGGCGGCGCTGGCGGCCAAGCTGCGCGCGATGGGCGAGACCGCAACGGCGGCCGCTATCGAGCAAGCCCTGGCGGACGGCGGCGCGGAAAGCGCTGTGCGCGGGGGCGACCAGTTCAACTTGTTGCCCCCCGGCTTTAGTGTGGGGCCGTTCCGTGGCCCGATCCCGGCCTATGGGCACACGGCTCATGCCTTCGGCTACCTGCCGCCGGTGCCCGCCCACCATGTGCCGCCGCCCATTGAACACGCGGGCAACATCAAGCCCGACCTCACGCTCCGCAACGCGCGCATCAAGATCACGCTCGACCTGCTGCGCGTGGCCGATTATCCCGGCGCGGGGATGCACCAGATCCTGTTCGACTTCTACGGGCAAAACCAGGTGCCCGGTCCACCCGAAGATGTGCATTTCAATCTCACCTGTCGCGTGCAAGAGGGCGAACAGGCGGCCATCCTGGGCTATCCCATCTTTGTCGGCCTCAACGTGGGCAACGAAGGGGTGGCCTTCCGCTGCTCTATCGTCAACGTCAAAAATGAAGACGACGAAAAGCTGATCGGCTTTCTCGACTCCGATATATTCAAGGCGGGCCTGAGCTTGGCCGCGACGGCGCAACCGGCGCTCAAACCGCTGTCCAGTATGGTGGTGGGGCTTGCCAATTGGGTGGCGACGGGCCACCAAAACGCCAAAGTACAAGAGTTCCAACTGGGCCTCGATTTCAGCACCATCGCCACGCGGGCCAAGCTGGCCGAAGGCTCCTACATTGTGGTGCAGATCCCGGAGAGCTCCCAGATCCGGTGGAACTGGGACGACTGGGTGTACCGCCCCAGCACCGGCCAGATCGTCGCCAAAGCCGACCTGACCACGCTCATCCCCTACAACTACCTCATCTTCGGGGTCAGCCGCTATACGGAGTAGGCCGTGGGCCGTGGGCGGTGGGCGGTGGGCCGTGGGCCGTGATGTTGTACCGCGAAGACGCGAAGGGCGCGAAGATTTTTATGGGGATTTCTTTGCGTTCTTTGCGTCTTTGCGGTGTTTCCGTGGGTCGGCGCAGAGATCCCGCGCATCGTATATAATAGGAGAGAGTGTTAGCAGGGACGGTTTCGAGACTGCCGCCCCGCGAAGGAGTATACCCATGAGCAACCCGAACCCGGCGGAATCTCCCGCTGCGGCGGCGGCGGACACCACCGCCCCCGCCGCCCACCCACACCAGCACCATGCGCCGGATATGGCGCAGGTGGTCGAACACCAGATGCACTTGGCCGAGCATGAGGCCCATGCGCTGCACGCACACCCGGCCGACGCAGCCGCCACCGCGCAGGCAGCCGCTGATGCTGCCGCCGACGCGGGGCACGCGCATCACCATGTCCCGGCAGCTGAGGCCGCGCCCGGCGGTAGCAGCGACCCGGCGACGCGGCAACTGGAAGCCTACCGGCGGCAGAAAGACAAGTGGATGCAGGAGTCGGCGGACTCGCCGTTGGAGCATCACCAGCGCCACACCTTTACGGGGCTGCACTACTTCCCGATTGATGCGGCCTATCGGGTGACGGCCACGTTGGACCGCGACAGCAAGCCGCACATGATCCAGATCCAGACCACGACCGGCGAGTGGAAAGAGTACAACCATTTCGGCGTGTTCCACTTCGCGCTGGGCGGGCAGGCGCTGGCGCTGAACGCCTACCAGCCGCTGGGTGAGAACGTCCACAAGGGCGACCGCGAACTGTTTGTGCCGTTCCGCGACCGCACCGCACCTAAAGAGACCTACGGCGCGGGCCGCTATCTGGAAGTGCGCGCCCAAAAAGGCGATGATTACATCCTGGACTTCAACCGCTCGGCCAACCCG
>JALYUO010000494.1 GCA_030853735.1 Chloroflexota bacterium | reverse complement strand
TGCGCGGCGTAAGTTACGAGTGCAGCCGCTGGTCGCAATCCGGCACCGCTTATTTAGGACAATGTACGAATCATTAGGTTCCTGGCTCTGGCGAGCCTAACTCCACGCTATTCTGTGGTGCTACCGGCGTTTGGCCGACATAATTTAATTCGGCGCGGTACATTTGTTATCGCTACGCCCACGATTAGCGAACGGGCGTTCCACCGCCCCAATTTGGCGTAGGTATTGTCAACAACAAACGGATTGTAGGAGGGTGGCTCCGCCCCGCGATGGTTGCCCCACCGCAATCTCCCCCGCAGGTAGCCGCGCCCATCAGATGCAGCGTCGCCGGCCACAGGCGCGGGGCGGAGCCACTTTCGGGGGACACAGCCCCCTCCTACAGTTTCGCGCTATCCGGCGACACTAGTGGGTCACGCTGCATTAGATTGAACATCAGGTTTGAGCATAACAATGCCTTAACTGCCGTCTGAGTAATGTCCAAAGCAATGCAGCGTGACCCACTAGGTCTCATCCGGTAAAGGCTCCGTGTCTCCGTGTTGTCGTCCGTTACGTTTCACGCCCTACGTCCGCGCCGCCACTTCGGGATACGGGCGCGGAGCCGGGCCGTCGTATTGCGCGCTGGGGCGGAACAGGCGGTTGTCGGCCAGTTGTTCCAGCAGGTGGCCGGTCCAGCCCGCGATGCGGCTGACCGCGAAGGCCGCCGGCATCAAGTCGGGCGCGAGGCCCAGGCCATACAGCACCGGCGCGGAGTAGAACTCAACGTTCGGGTAGATTTTGCGCTCGGCGAAATAGGGGTGCGACTTGGACATTTCATCCAGCCGATTGGCAATGTCGAACCAGCGCGGATCGTTGACCAGCTGCGCCAACTCCGCCGCATGGCGGGCCAGGTGCTTGGCGCGCGGGTCACGGGTCTTGTAGATGCGGTGGCCCATGCCCATTAGGCGGCGCTTGGTAGCCAGCGCGTTGTCCACAAAGGCATCCACTTTATCGGGCGCGCCGATCTCCATCAGCATCTCCATCGCCTTCTGGTTGGCGCTGCCGTGCGACACGCCGCGCAACGTGCCGAGCGCGGTCACAATCGCCGAATAGTAATCGCTGACCGCCGAGATCGTCACCATCGCGGCGAACGTGCTGGCATTGAAGCTGTGTTCGGCGGCCAAGACCAAATAGGTATCGAGCGCATGGGCCATCGCCGGCTTGGCTTCCTCGCCGGTCAGCATATAGAGCATATTCTCGGCGTGGGTCAGATCCGTGCGCGGGGCGACCGGCTCGTGGCCGTGGCGCAGGCGGTCGTAGGCCATCATGATCGTCGGGAACAGTGCCGCCAGCCGCGTGGCCTTTTCGATTACCGCCTCGTGGCCGATGTTGTCCACATCCGGGTCGGCCAACGCCAGTGCCGAGACCACGGTGCGAAGGGCATCAATCGGCGCGCCGCCGGTGGGCAGCGCCCGCAGCACCTGCATGGCTTCCGCCGGTAAGGCCCGCTGGGCGCGCAGCTTGGCATCAAACGCCTGGAGTTGATCCGCCGTGGGCAGCTCGCCATACCAGAGCAGGTAAGTCACTTCCTCAAAGCTGGAATGATCCACCAAGTCATCAATATTGTAGCCCCGGTAGCTCAGGCGACCCACGTCCCCTTCGACCAGGCTCAAGCCACTGGTTCCCGCGATAACCCCTTCAAGCCCCTTGGCATACGTCGGTTTCTGATCGCTCATGAACTCATCTCCTCATGGGTGCGTCGTTGCGCCCGCTGCAAGCGTGTCTACGCGGCACCTGGCCGCGCTCCGGCGGACTACGGCATCCGCGCTCCTGTTAGCTGCCCCTATTATAGCATCTCCGGGCCGCTTTCGTCACGTCATTGCCCAAACGCAATATGGCGATTGCATCTAAAGGAGCACGGGCGACTGGAACTCGCCGCTACCGCTACGAAGCCCGCCTACGCGGGCTGGAGCCGGGGCAACTAAATCGGCCGGCAATGGCGGAGCTACGGTCCGTCCTGGCTCCAGC
>JALYUO010000490.1 GCA_030853735.1 Chloroflexota bacterium | reverse complement strand
AGCGCGGCCAGGAGGCCGCTCCCACAGTCCGCCAGCGGCCCATCCGGCGCATGAATCTGAGAACGCATAAGCCCTGAATATCAGGTATACCTCCTTGACAGCTACTATAGAGACTGCTATACTACTCACGTTCTACCTCTTCATGCTGCCTAAAAATTGTCTGTGGTGTGTACCCGGCTGTACGCATAGGTTGAGGATGGATTGCAGCAGCGTATGAATACTAACCCCGGCGGCGTATCACAGGTTTTCTGTCCCAACTGTCGCGGCGGCAATCCGCCGGCCGCCACTTTCTGTATGTGGTGTCAAGCACCCCTGGCAGCACGTACTCCGCTCCCGCCGCCAGGGGTGCCTAGCTATCCGCCGGCCTATCCTATGGCGGCGCAGCGGCCGTCGCGTGGTCTGCAAGGCAGCCTACTTGCTTCCAGCATCTTGCTTTTTCTTGCCGGCACCATCCTGGGCTCGTTTGAAGGTACGATCCGCAATGGACAAATCATCGCCCGGCGCTATTATTTCGGCGATACGTTGGCCGCGCTGGGGACATTGCTGCTGCTGCTGGGTGTGGGGGTCTTTAACATGTTCTTGGGTGTGGCGCTACTCCAGGGCCGTGAACCACCCCGTATGTTGATTGGACTGGGCATCTTTATTTTTCTCACCGGGTTGTTTGTTGGGCTGTCTGACTTAGTTACGGTCGGACGGGAATCCGCTCCTTTCATCCAGGGTAGCGGACTGGGGATTGTGGGTCTGTATTTCGTACTGCTGCTCATACGGCGTAATTGAAACAACATCAACTATTAAGATCGGCAGCGCGCGCAACAACATTAACTAAGTCAGCACCTGTTGAGCGTCCGATCCGTGTCCCCCATGGCTGGCGGCGACCGCCGCTGTCCGCTACAACTAGCCCATGATCTCTAGCCCCGGCAACTGGTAACTGAGGAGCAACAGATGGACCAGTGGACCTACAACATTCTAGTAGCGGACCTCGTGGCACCTAAGCCCAGAGCTGCCAAAATGTGGGAGGTGCGGGGGCCAGACGGCCTGACCGACTGGGACAGGCTACAGAACATGGGCAAAGAAGGCTGGGAGTTGGTGAGTGTTTCGCCGGTGGCGGGGGCATTTGGCATATCCAGTATGCCGGTAACGACGCAGTTGGTGTTCACGTTCAAGCGCAAGGTGCAAGCCAACCCGCCGCAAGGGCCGGCAATGGGCTAGTGGGGTGCCGAAAGCGGATGGCGGCACACTAACAGCAAGAGGAGTATGGAGTGCGGGATTTGCTTAAGGTGGTCTCTCGTGGAGCCTTGTTGCTGCTACTTGTGCCGGTACTGCTCATCGCTTTTGGGGTAGGCCCGGTATACGCACAGGTATTCACGCCCGCCCGCGCAAACGACTGGCAGGTGGGCAATACGGTCTATCTCAGCCGGGGCACGCAGATTTGGGTCGCGCCCGACTTGGCAAATAGTTGCTACCACACGGTCGTGCCGGTGGATAATTGGGAGGTGAAAGTCACCGGCGGGCCACGCGGGAACGATAAGGATAGGCGCACCTGGTACGATACGTCGCGGCGCGCCGCCGGGGACCCTAGTGGCGGGACGGGTTGGGTCAATATCGAGCAGGTGGACCAGCGCCCCGGCGTGCAAGACGCGGGCCGCTACTGCCCGCCGGGTGGCTCCACCACCGTCAGCCCGACCTCCACGCCCACTCGTATTGTGGATTCCCGCTGGCCGCCGCAAATCGTGATCGACATTATCCAGCGCTGGCAGGCTGCGCCGTTGCTGCTCAAAATCGGCATCCTGGCGCTCGCGCTGCTGCTGCTGTCGCAGACTCCGCGCCTGCGCGTGTTCGGCAGTGCGGCCCTGCTGGGGTTTGCGCGGGCCATATTGTGGGGGATCATCCTCGGTGGCGCGACGGATCTCCTGCGCCCGCTCTGGGAAGTGCCCTGGCTCAATCTGCCGGCGGGCTATCGCGCCTTCGATCCGGCGCTAGTGGCGTTGGTCTTGCCGCTCCTCTGGTGGGGCTTCGGCTATCTGCTGGCGGTGGCTGGGATCGGCATCATGCTCATCGCGCTGGTTGTCGGGGTCTTGGGCGTTTTGATCTACTTGGCCTATGTGTTAGAGTTGCTTCGCAGTTTCTGACGAAGGAGGTGACGGCGGTCAATAAGGATGAACCGGCGGCAACGATGCGCGAACCGCGCCAGTGACAATGACAGTGAAACCCT
>JALYUO010000460.1 GCA_030853735.1 Chloroflexota bacterium | reverse complement strand
GTAGGCGGGCTTCGTAGCGGTAGCGGCGAGTTCCAGTCGCCCCGGCTCCTAGCCTCGGTGCCGCCAAATTAGATGCAATCGCCCTGTGCGGTCCGCCGGCACGCTTGACAAAGCGGAGCACCCGCCGTATAATACAGCCAACACCCGTGGCGACGGGCGGTTAGCTCAGTTGGCTAGAGCGCTACGTTGACATCGTAGAGGTCATTGGTTCGAGCCCAATACCGCCCACCCTTCCCGGCCTCCACTTTCGTTAGTGGGGGCCGTTTTGTTTGCCGCCTACCCTTCCTTGCTCAGGTTGCTCCTTCTGCGCCGGCGGCCGGGTGCATGAGCGGCCAGAGCCACTCAAAGCAGGTGTGCTGCAAATCGGCCAGATTGTGCGCCTGATGCGCTGCGTCGGCAGAATCCATGATTTCAATCAGATAGCCGGTTAAATCCTCAAAAAAGCGGCGGAAGACGTAAAAGCGGTAGCGCGCGGGATCCGGTTGGTAGTCAGGGAAGGTCTGGCGGTAGGTGTGCAAAAAGGCCGCGCTTTCCGCCGCGTGCAGGTGGAACCAGGTGTCGCGTTCCGCCGAGCGGATGGTCGCGTCGCGCAACAGGAGGTCCAGCTTAGGCATCGTCATGTTGGATGTCCCTATGTGGCGGACCAGGCCCAATTCGACCAGCCGTTCCATCTGCCGCCAAGTCGCCATGTACTCCTCATGGATGTAGGGCCGGGCGTGGGGGTTGCGTGCGTCGCGGTCGGCACCGGGCGCGTGATGGTTGGGGAAAGGCCAATGCACCAGATAGAGGTCCAGGTAGTCGATCCGCAGATCGTGCAGTGGGCCCACTTCGTCCAGTGCGACGTGAGCCGGCGCGAGGACAACGAACGGGTCGTCGCCTTTTGCGTTGAGCAATTCGGCAAGCTGGATATTCTCTTCTGCAACGCGGGCCGCTTCCTGTCGCGGCTGATCACCGAGACCAGCGACGACGACATTGACGCGATCTTCGGCGTGAACGTCAAGGCGCTGATCTATGCCAGCCGCGCCGCTATTCCCCATATGCAACGGCAAGGCGGCGGGGCAATTCTGTTCGATGCCAGTATTCGCGGGTTGGGTGCCCAACCGGGGTCGCCCATCTATTGTGCCAGCAAGGGGGCCGCCGTGCTGCTGGCGAAAGCCTTGGCGCTCGACTACGCGACGCAAAATATCCGCGTCAACGCCCTATGTCCCGGCATCGTGGACACGCCGATGTTGCACTGGGCCGCCGATCAGGAGGCCGATCCGGCGGCGGCTTGGGCGCGCTACAGCGCCGCGCAGCCCATGGGCCGCTTGACGACCGCCGACGAATGCGCCAACGTGGCCCTCTGGCTCGTCTCCGACGAAGCCGGCTTTGTGACCGGCGTGGCGATGCCGGTGGACGGCGGCTTGACGGCTCAATAGCCGGCGTGACCGGCCTCGCGTTCACAACGCATACGCTTGCTAGAAAGGTGGCAGCTCTTGTTCCGCTTGGATAATAAAACAGCCATCGTCACCGGCGCAGGGTCGGGCATTGGCCGCGAGATCGCCCTGCTCTATGCCCGGCAAGGTGCCCAGGTCGTGGTCGCCGAAGTCAACATGGCCGCCGCCGCCGCGGTGGTCGCAGAAATCGTCGCGGCAGGCGGCACAGCCGACGCACAAGCGATGGATGTGGCCGACGAGGCGGCGGTGCAAGCCGCGATTACTGCCACTGTGGCGCGCTATGGACGGCTCGACATCCTGGTGAACAACGCCGGCATCAGCAGCGTGGGCAATATCCTCGAAACCAGTGCCGCCGAGTTCGACCGCGTGATGGCCGTCAACCTGCGCGGCGTGTTCCTCTGCGCCAAGTACGCCGTGGCCCAGATGGTGGCGCAAGCGCCGGCGGGCGGCATCCTCGTCAATATCGCTTCGGTCGCCGGCATGATCGCCATAGACCGCCGCGCCGCCTACGGCACCAGCAAAGGCGGCGTGATCGCGCTGACCCGCTCTATCGCCATGGACTTTGTGGGTCAGGGCATCCGCGCCAATGCCATCTGCCCCGGCACCGTGCATACGCCTTTCGTGGAGGGCTACCTGGCACGCAACTTTGCCGGCCAGGAAGACACGGTGCGCGAGCAGTTGCACGCCCGCCAACCGATTGGGCGCATGGGCGAGCCGCAGGAGATCGCCGCCGCCGCGCTCTATCTGGCCTCCGATGAGGCGGCCTTCGTGACCGGATCGAGTCTGGTCATTGACGGCGGTTGGACCGCGAAATAGGAGGAAGCCCGGCGTGCCCATCACCATCACCGATCTGATCGCCCGCGATATTCGCTTCCCTACGTCGCGCTCGTTGGACGGCTCCGACGCGATGAACCCCGCGCCGGACTATTCGGCGGCCTATGTGATCCTCGTGACCGACAGCCCCACCGGGGTGGCAGGGCACGGCCTGACTTTCACCATCGGGCGGGGCACCGAAGTGTGCGTGGCGGCCATCAACGCGCTGAAGTACCTGATCGTCGGCCAGACGCTGGAGTCTTTCACGGCGGACATGGGTGCCTTCTGGCGACGGATCATCGGCGATAGCCAGTTGCGCTGGCTGGGGCCGGAGAAGGGGGTCATGCACCTAGCGACGGCGGCGGTGGTCAATGCCGTCTGGGATCTGTGGGCCAAAGTTGCGGGCAAGCCGCTCTGGAAGCTGCTGGCCGATATGAGTCCCGCAGAGATCGTGGCCTGTATTGATTTCCGCTATATCACCGATGCGCTGACCCCCGCCGAGGCGTTGGACATCCTGCGCCGGCACGCGCCCAGCCGCGCCCTCCGCGAGGCGGAGATGCTGCGCGTGGGCTACCCCGCCTATACCACCTCCACCGGCTGGCTGGGCTACTCGGACGAGAAGATCCGCCGGCTGTGCCGCACGGCGCTGGCCGAGGGTTGGACTCACTTCAAGATCAAGGTGGGGGCCAACCTCGCCGATGACCTACGCCGGGCAGCGATTCTGCGCGAAGAGATCGGCCCGCAGTGCAAGCTGATGATGGACGCGAACTAGGTCTGGGATGTGGAGGAGGCCATCGCCAACATGGCGCAACTGACCGCTTTCCAGCCCTGGTGGATCGAGGAGCCGACCAGCCCCGACGACATTCTGGGCCACGCGGCCGTGGCGCGGGCGGTCGCGCCCATCGGCGTGGCGATCGGCGAACACGTCCAGAACCGAGTCATCTTTAGGACTTTCGCTTGACGTGCTTACGCTAGGCACGAACGAGGCTGTAATTGAGCGTCAGAAGCGAAAGTCCTAATCTTCAAACAGCTATTCCAGGCCAACGCCATCCGCTTTTGCCAGATTGATAGCTGCCGACTGGGCGGAGTCAACGAAATCCTGGCCGTCCTGCTGATGGCCGCCAAGTTCGGCGTGCCGGTCTGCCCCCATGCCGGCGGGGTGGGGCTGTGTGAGTATGTGCAGCACCTGTCGTTGTTCGATTATATCTGTGTCAGCGCCACGCTGGAAGACCGCATTGTGGAGTACGTAGACCACCTGCACGAGCATTTTCTCGACCCGGTGGTGATCCGCAACGGTCGCTATATGCCGCCAACCGCGCCCGGCTACAGCATTACCATGCGCCCGGAGTCGCTGACGGCCTACGAATATCCGCAGGGGGCGGAGTGGGCGGCTATCCGGTCGGCCTAAGCAGGCGGGGTTATCCAGGCAGCCGTGACTAGCAGGGAGGCATCTTGTGGGCGACCTATTACTGGGGATCGATATTGGCACATCCAGTTCCAAAGGCGTGCTGGCCCGGCCTGACGGCACGGTGGTCGCCACGGCCATGCGCCCGCACGACCTCGCGCTGCCGCAGCCCGGTTGGGCTGAGCACGATGCCGAAGGGGTCTGGTGGGCCGACTTCCTGGCCCTCTGCGCCGAACTCGTGCCCGCCGCCAGGCGGATCGCGGCCGTCTGTGTCAGCGGCATCGGCCCCTGCCTGCTGCCCGCCGATGCCGCCGGCCGGCCCCTGCGTCCGGCGATCCTGTACGGGATTGACACCCGCGCCACCGCCGAGATCGCGGAGCAGACCGCCCGGTACGGGGCCGCGCAAATCTTAGCGCGCGGCGGGTCGCTGCTCACCAGTCAGGCGATTGGCCCGAAGCTGGCCTGGCTGTGCCGCCACGAACCGGCAGTCTGGGCGCAAACCCGCCGGCTGTTCATGGCGAGTTCCTTCCTGGTCTACCGGCTCACCGGCGAATATGTGCTGGATCACCACTCAGCCAGCCAGCGCGACCCGCTCTATGACCTCACGGCCAACCGCTGGATCGCGGAGTGGGCGGAGGAGATCGCCCCCGGCCTGCCGCTGCCGCGCTTGCTCTGGCCCGCCGAGGTGGCCGGCACCGTCACAGCAGCGGCCGCCGCCCTCCCGCGCTTCTACGCGCGTGCCAAAAGTCGAATAAAATGCTTGCTGTATAGCCAATTCTTTGAGTGGATCTTCGGACTCGCGTTCTTCTACTGTCAGCATCATATATTGGTCTTGCTGAAAACTGTGAAGGATTTCCGACTGCAAGCGCTCCAGGTATTTGCGGCATTGGAAGGCCGTGGGCCGGGCAACAGAACGTCTAGCTGAAGGTGCGTGCGCGGGGTGTTCGAGACTGCACTGACACCGAGCATCGTTGCAGCCGCTTGTAACGCCGCATTGCCGGCATTCTCAGTCAGGGCCGCTTGGAGCAGTGCTTCAAGCTGACCATGCGATTCCGCCCACTCCACCAAAGTCAAAGCGGCATCAAGTAGCGGAGGATCACCACCTACAATAAGCGCGAGGGGCGTGCCCACTTGAAAACTCATAAGCTGGCGCAAAGCAGACAAAGTAGGGAAGGCTTCGACTAAAGCGTTTACTACTTGCTTTCGCTGCGGTGGAGATAAAGTCATCAAACACCCCTAGCCAACGTACCACAGACTCACGTTCTATGTCAGCGTACAAGGAAGACGTAATCGCCCTATACCCAACGGCTAGAGCGACCAAGCATTCTCACACTTAAGCAAATGTAGCACCTCGTGATACCATATTCAACCCCTTCGCGCCCCTTCGCGTCCTTCGTGGATCAAATCCTTCGTGATCCTTCGTGGATCAAAACGTCACGTTTCACGTTTCACGATCAGGCTGCCGCAGGCCATCTCTGGGGCCGGGGCGAGGTCCAGCAGGTCCAGGATCGTGGGCGTGACATCGCAAAGGCGGCCGGGGCGCAGGGTGGCCTGGCGCAGGGGCGAGTCGGCGGGCGCGACGAGCAGGAAGGGCACCGGGTTGAGCGTGTGGTAGGTGTGCGGCTCGCCCGTCGCGTAGTCCTCCAACTGTTCACAGTTGCCGTGGTCCGCCGTGATCAGCACGACTCCACCCGCCGCCAGCACCGCCGGCACCACGCGGGCGAGGCAGGTGTCAATCGTTTCGACGGCTTTAATCGCCGCGCTCAGAATACCGCTATGGCCCACCATGTCGCCGTTGGCGTAATTCACTACCATGAAGCTGTACACGCCGCTCTGGATATGCTCCAGCAGCGCATCGGTGAGTGGGATAGCCGACATTTCGGGCTGCAAGTCGTAGGTCGCCACTTTGGGCGAGGGCACCAGCACGCGGTCCTCGCCGGGATAGGGCGTTTCCTGCCGGCCGTTGAAAAAGAACGTCACATGAGCATACTTCTCGGTCTCCGCCGAGTGATATTGGCGCAGTCCGTGATCGCTCAACACCTTCGCCAGCGGCTCTTCCACCGCCATCGGCCCGAAGGCCACTTGCACCGGCAGCCCCGCCTCGTAGTTGGTCAGCGTGGCGAAATAGAGGTCAGCCAGCTTGCGGCCCCGCTCGAAGCCGGCGAACTCATCCAGCACCACCGCTTTGGTCAGTTCGCGGCCCCGGTCGCTGCGGAAGTTGAAATAGACCACCGCATCGCCGTCGCGCAACGGCGGGGCCGGGGTTGGCCCGTCCACCAGCGTCGGCAGCACAAACTCATCGGTCACGCCGTCGGCATACGACAGTTGGATCGCCGCGACCGCCGACTCGGCGTGCCGCCCCTGGCCGTCCACGATGGCGTGATACGCCTGCGCCACGCGATCCCAGCGGTTATCGCGGTCCATCGCGTAATAGCGCCCGCTCACCGTGCCCACCCGGCCCACACCGATCTCGGCCATGCGCGCCAGCGCCGTCGCCATGAACCCGGCCCCACTCTGCGGCGGCGTGTCGCGCCCGTCGGTGAACGCTTGGTAGACCACATTGCTGATGCCCTGGCGTTTCGCCAGTTCCAGCAGCGCGTAGAGGTGCGCCCAGTGGCTATGCACGCCACCCGGCCCCAGCAGCCCGAATAGGTGCAGCGTGCTGCCCCGCTCACGCACATGATCGCACGCGCCGCGCAGCACCGGGTTGTCGTAGAACGACCCATCGGCCACGGCCTTATCCAGCCGCGTCAGCTCCTGGTAGACCACGAAGCCCGCCCCCATATTCTGATGGCCCACCTCTGAATTGCCCATCTGCCCGTCCGGCAGCCCCACCTCGCCCGCCGACGCATCCAACTGGGTGTGCGGGCAGGTCGCGTACAGCGCGTCCATCGTCGGCGTGTGCGCCTGGGCCACGGCGTTCGCGCGCGGATTGGGGTTAATGCCCCAGCCGTCCAGGATAATCAGCACCACGGGTTTGGGCACAGGCATGGGTTGGCACTCCTTAGCTAGGCGAAGCTATACGTTGCGGTCGGCGGCACATAGGGCCGGGCGCGCAGCAGACTGAGCAGGCCGATGCCTGTCACTGCGCCAAAGATCGCGGCGTTGATCACGGCCAGTTGCGGATCGCTGATGGGCAGACCGGGGCCACCGCCAATTTTATGGACATAGCTGGTCAGGCTGCCCATGAGCAGCGCGCCGGCAAAGTTGGCCCACAGCCACGGCCCCAGCGCCACCTCACCGAGCCGCCGCAGCAAGGTCCGTCCCTGCGTATAGGCCAAGCAGCAGACGGCGAGAATATCGGCAACAAAGTTCAGAAAGGGGTTCGCGCCAAACTGCTGGATCGCGCCTGCCGACGGCAGCCCTGCCGCCAACGTATCGCGCTCGATGATCGCATACACCGCCGCCAGCACCAGCCCCACCACGACCACGGCCAAAATCGTCCCGCCGATCAGCGCCAGCAGCCAACTGCCCACCGACAGCCCCGGCACCCAGGCCCGCAGCACGGCCCATTGCAGCACAAAGCCCAGCACCGCGATCCCCACCGCGATCCCCAGGATCAGCCCAAAGTCGGCTGGGATCGTCGCCGCCGCCGGGTGCGCCGGATCGGGCGCGGCCACGGGCGGCATCTGGCGCAAATTCGCAGGCACCGCCAACAACAGCCCCGGCCCCACCGCCGCCACCACGATCCACAGCAGCCACAGTCCCAGTC
>JALYUO010000456.1 GCA_030853735.1 Chloroflexota bacterium | reverse complement strand
ACCGGCTGGTGGGCCGGCAGATGGCGATTGTGCAAGACCAGCCCGGCACCACGCGCGACCGGCTGTACGGCGATGCCGACTGGAACGGAGTCGAGTTCACGGTCATTGACACCGGCGGCATGGTGCTGGACGAGACGCTGCCCGGCGAGATCGAACTGTCGAGCGAGGAGATCGTGCGCCGCACCCGCGAACAAGCCCAGGCCGCCATTGACGAGGCCGATGTGGTGCTGTTTATGGTGGATGCGCGTAGCGGCTTGACCGGGGCCGACGAGGAGATTGCCGAAGTGCTGCGCCGGTCGGCCAAGCCGGTGATCGTGGCCGCCAACAAGGCCGAGAGCGAGGAACGCCGCCTGAATGCGGTCGAATTCTACCAGTTGGGCCTGGGCGACCCGATGCCCATTTCGGCCCACCATTCGGTCAACACCGGCGATCTGCTGGACGAAATCGTGCTGGCCTTCCCGCCACCGCAGGCCGAGGAGGCCGACGAAGCGGTGATCCACATCGCGCTGGTGGGGCGGCCCAATGTCGGCAAGTCGCGCCTGCTCAACGCGCTGCTGGGCCAGGAGCGGGTCATCGTCAGCGACATCCCCGGCACCACGCGCGACGCGATTGACACCGAACTGGTCTATGGCGAAGGCGAAGAGGCCCAGCCCATCACCCTGATCGACACCGCCGGTATCCGCCGCCGGGGCCGCATCGAGTCGGGCGTGGAAAAATACAGCGTGATCCGCACCCTGCGCGCCATCACCCGCGCCGATGTGGTGCTGCTGCTGATTGACGCGGTTGAGGGCATCACCGCGCAAGATACCCATATCGCCGGCTATGTCCTAGAACAGTACAAAAGCATCGTGCTGATCGTCAACAAATGGGATCTGGTGGAGAAAGACAGCAACACGCTGGCCGAGTTCACCGCCAACTTGCGGAAAGAACTTAACTTCATCCCCTACGTCTCATTCCTGTTCATCTCAGCCAAATACGGTCAGCGCACCAACAAGGTCTTGCCCGCCGCGCTCACGGTGGCCGCCGAACGCAAAAAGCGCGTGCCCACCGCCCAACTGAACAAGCTGATGAAAGAAGCCACGATGGCCCATCCACCGCCCTCCAAGCCGGGCAAGTGGGTCAAGTTCCTCTACGCCACCCAAGCCGAAACCAGCCCGCCCACCTTCATCTTTTTCGTCAACGATGCGGAGGCGGTGCATTTCTCCTACAAACGCTATCTGGAGAACCAGTTGCGCGAACACTTCGGCTTCGAGGGCACGCCCCTCCACCTGATCTTTCGCACCCGCAACGCCGACGACCCCACGGGGTAAGCCCCCGGTCACAGGAAGTGTGCCATGCAAGCAGCGGTGGGCAACAGCCTGCGTATCCTGATCGCAACCACAACCGCCCTCTTACTGCTGGTGGGGGCACTGCTATGGGTTGCGGACAGCCAAGCCGCCAGCGCAGCCGACGATGTGGCGGCGATGCGTGCGCGCTGGTTGGCACATCCGGTGCCGCATTATCGTATGACCGTGAACCGTATGGGATGTTTCGGTCCCAACTGCCGCATCGAAGTTGAGGTAAAAGACGAGAAGGTTATTAGTACCGTGTCCAACGACTGTAGCTGGCCGGCGGGTTCGGTCACAGATTTGTTCGATGAAGTGTCGCGGGATCATGCGATCCACTATGATCCCAATCGGCCCATCGGCAGTTGGTGTACCAGACCTTATGTAATCTACGACGAACAATGGGGCTACCCGATATGGCTGGGCACCGGTTGCAGCACCAATGACCATCCAACACATAGCGCCAGCCAGCGTACATTCTTTGTCGAGGCGTTTACTCCCCTGCCGTAACCACATCTACTGTCGCTTTGTGCCGCCGGCGGCGCAGGTCCACGAACAGGGCTTTGGCGCGGAAACAGGCGGTCACATGACTGCTGCGCCGGATCAGGGCTTCGCCGAACGTCGCGTCATTATGGGTGTACTGGCGCACGAAGGCAACAAACAGGGTCTCCAGGTGGGTGGTCATCCGCAGCACGTCGCTCACCGGTAGCCCGGCGGCACGGGCGCTGTCCACCAAGCGCGCCGCCTGATCCCAATCCACATCGCCGCGCAGCAGGTCGGCGATAAACTCCACGCTGTCAATATTGGCCTGGCTGCGCCGTTGCCGGAGCGCAAGCGTGCCGTAGTAGCCGCCGGTCTGCTCATACGCCGCTTCCAACAGCGTGATAATCTCGCTGCGGTGCGTGTGCAAAAAGACCGTGAATTGTAGATGATGGAGCGGCATAACGCAGTCCTATGGAGATCCCACCCGCCGGTTCGAGCGGGATCGGTCGCGGCGGCACGCTCAGGGCGTGCCGCCGTAGCCCTGGGGGTGCGCCTGCTGCCAATCCCAGGCACTGGCGATGATCGTGTCCAGGTCGGGGTATTGCGGGGTCCAGCCCAGTTCGGTGCGGATGCAGTCGGCCCCGGCGACCAACGTGGCCGGGTCGCCGGCGCGCCGGGGGACGTTGTGTGTCGGGATGGCGTGGCCGGTCACGCGCCGGACGGCGGCGATCACTTCTTGCACCGAAAACCCCAAGCCGTTGCCCAGGTTGTAGGCCGTACTCGCGCCGCCCCCCGCCAAGTAATCGAGCGCGCGCAGGTGGGCATCGGCCAAGTCCAGCACATGAACATAGTCGCGCACCGCCGTGCCGTCGGGTGTGGCATAGTCGTCGCCGTATATCTCCGCCGCCTCGCGTGCCCCCGCCGCCACCGCCAGCACCAGCGGTATCAGGTGCGTTTCGGGCGCATGGTCCTCACCATAGGCGGCGGATGCGCCACAGGCGTTGAAGTAGCGCAAGGCCACGCTCCGCAGCCCGTAGGCCCGGTCATACCAGGGCAGCAATTCCTCAAAGGCCAACTTGCTGGCTCCGTAGGCGTTGGTCGGGTGATGCGGCGCATCTTCGCGGATCGGCACGCTGTCGGGTTCGCCGTAGACCGCCGCCGTGGACGAAAAGACCAGGTATTGCACCCCCGCCGCCACCATCGCGTCGCTCAGGGTGAGTGAGCCGGTCACGTTGTTGCGGAAATATTTGCCGGGGTTCTGCATACTTTCGCCGACCAACGAGGCGGCAGCGAAATGGATGACCGCCGCGATCTCATGCTCACGCAGCGCGGCCTCAAGCGCCCCTGCGTCCAGCAAGTCGCCCTCGATAAACGTGGCCTGGGGATGCACCGCCGCCGTGTGGCCCTTGACCAAGTTATCGAACACCACCACGCGGTCGCCCCGCCCCACCAATGCCTCAACGGTCACGCTGCCGATATAGCCCGCGCCGCCGGTCACCAAAATATTCATGCGTGTCTCCTATTGCCGTCTCTAGCAAAATGTGTGTCGGTCCATTGGTAGCAGGTTAGGGGGGTCCAATGGCC
>JALYUO010000432.1 GCA_030853735.1 Chloroflexota bacterium | reverse complement strand
CCTTCGGAGTTCGCACCTGGGGGTGCGAACTCCTCAGTTGGCAAGGCAACCCGCTGCTCCAGATCATTATCTTAGGACTTTCGCTTGACGTGCCTACGCCAGGCACGAATGAGGCTGTAATTGAGCGTCAGAAGCGAAAGTCCTATATCTGAATTACTATAGCCGCTACATCACCTGCGTAGGCCGGCTCCCGCGTCCCCTACTGTGCCGCGAGTGCGGCGCACAGCCGGGCGCGACTACACCCGACAAGTCTCTAGGGCGGGGGCGGGGGCGGCAGATCACAGCTACCCTGCCAGTATACGCTAGGCCCATGCCCCTCACAATAGCCCAATAGTCCCACCTTATCAACGGGTAAGGTCACAAACGGATAGATCGTCGCTGCCCGCTGATTGGAAGCTGGCGGGTGGGCCGGTAGCAAGAGAAGTGAGGCAGATAAAGGGCTAAACAGGATCGTTTATGTCCGCATGGTGCGTTATACTAAGCATAGCTATAGGAAAACGCCACGCAAGTAGCCAGTGCTGTAGGAGAGGATAAAGCGATGCACCCAGAACCGCCCCTGGTGGGGCAAACCCGTGACGTGGGCTTTGAGATCGGCGCACGGCGTACCTTGCCGCTTGCGCCCGACGCGGCTTGGCGGCTACTCCTCTCGCCGGCCGGGCTGGCCTGCTGGCTGGGAGCCGGCGCGGCCCTGCCACTCACGCCCGGCACGCGCTATGCACTGGCGGATGGGGCCATCGGCGAGGTGCGCGTCTACCAGCCGGGGTCGCACCTGCGGCTCACTTGGCAGCCGCCGGGCTGGGTACGCCCCTCCACGGTGCAGGTGCGCGTCTTGCCCAGCGGTGAGCGGACCACAATCGCCTTCCACCAGGAACACCTGCCCGACGCAGCCGCCCGCGCCGCCCGCAGCGCGTACTACAGCGCCGCGCTCGACGGGCTGGAACGGCTGATAGAGGAGACCACGCCATGAACCCATTCGGTCACATCGATCTGCGCGTGCCCGATCTAGCGGCGGCGCTGCTCTTTTATGAGCAACTGCTGCCGGCGCTGGGCTTCACGCGCAGCTTTCATTCCGCCGACTGGTGCGTATTTGCCGGCGCGGGCGACTTGCCCGGCGCAGCCTACTTTGCCGTCACCGAAGACCGCACGCACCAGCCCAACGCTAACCTGATCGGCTTCTGGGCCGCCGACCGGGCCACCATGGATCGCCTCGCCGCGTTGGTCACGGCGGCCGGCGGCACGATCAGCGCCGGCCCGCAAGCCTTCCCAATCAGCCCCACCTATTACGCCGTCTATTTCACCGATCCGTGCGGCAATCGCTACGAGATCACCTACCGCGTGAACTAGGTGAGGGCGTGGCTGCCAACCTGCATAGATCAAGTGTTCCTATTAAATATGGAGGTGTTCCATGAGCAATCCCATCCCCCAACCGGAACAACCCGGCAGCAGCGTGCTGGTCGCAACGTTCGCCTACAACGCCTGGGCCAATAGGCAGCTGCTGGACTTTTGCGCGGGCCTGAGCGACGAGCAACTGGCCGCCACGACGGTGGGCGGCTACGGCACGATCCGCGCGACGCTGGGGCATCTGGTCTACGGTGAAGTGAGCTATGTGTCGCGGGTCAACGGCAAGCTGCCGCCCAATCCGCCGTCCAGGGAGGAGTTTTCCGGCTTCGACGTGCTACGCGCGGCGGTAGAGTGGGCCAATGCAGAGCTGCTAACGTTGGCGCTGGCGGCGTGCAGTGACACACTGGTAGTCGAAGTGTGGCCCGAAGGCACGGAACGGTACAAACTGGTGGATCTGATGGTGCAGGCCAGCAGTCACGCAATGGAGCATCGCACGCAAGTTGCCGCGATCATCACCGCGCTGGGCCTGGAGCCACCCGATCTGAGTACCTGGGCCTGGATGGAGGCGCGCGGCGCGCAGGAATTCATCCCCGCTACCCCAAGCTAAGGTGCGGCGGCATACTTGGCCGCCATCTTTTGCACGGTGGTGCTGTTGCGAACGGTGGCCGGTTGGCCCAACATCTTCTCTAGCCGGGGGCCGGAGAACAGCGAGTCGCTGAACCGGCCCCGGCAGAGCCAATAGATTTCGCCGTCATATATCTGAAAATCGTCCACCGGGTTGCGCGCGGCCAACAGCTTGCCGGCGGCAGCTTCTGTCGGGGGCGCAGCGAGGAAAGCGATATAGAGCGAGGCACCGGGGGTCGCCAGATCCGCAGGAGTAAACGGCGCGTAGGCGGCGATGGCGGCCAATTCGTCGGCAGTGCGAACAAACGTCGCCACCCCATAGCCGAGCGCCTGTTGCAAGTGGCCGGCGATCTGGGCTTCGAGCCGCGCCGCCGGCTGGGCAGGCGCGTGAAAGATGACATTGCCGCTGGCGATGAACGTCTCCACCTGGGTAAAGCCCAGCCCCGCGAACAGCGCACGCAACGCCTCCATCTTGACCGTGTGCCCGCCCACGTTGATGGCGCGCAGCAACGCGATATAGCGCACGAGCGAGGTAGCGGGTAGATCCATTACAAAGCCTCCGTATCGCGGTGTCGTCCTGCGGGCGCGTTCACCTGCTACTTGCAGATCGCCGCGGCGGGTTCATGGGGCGGCGCTACCCGCAGCGCCCAACGCCAGCCGCACGCGCAGCAAGTGGCGAACAATCACTTGCTGCTCATAGGGGTCGTGGATTTGCAGTTGGCTGAAGTCAGCAGTGTGTTCCAGATATTCGCGCAGCGCGGCTCGATAGAGCGGGTTGGGCGTGATCTGCCCAATCGCCGCTAGTGTGTCGAACATCCGCACCACGATCACATGGTCGCCCGCACCGTAGTGCCGGATCTGATCGAAGGCCAAGCGCACCAGATCGTGAAACGTCCGCTCCGGCACCAGCACCCGCACGCAGCCCTGCGCGTCGCTCAGGTCGCGCTCCGGCATCCGGCGGCGCGCCATGTGCGCTAACACAGCTCCTAAGTGGTCAAGACAGTTGACGGCGGTAGTCGGGTCGTTGACGGCCGGTGAAATCGCTTTGAGCGCCACATCCACCAGTTGGCGAATGCCGAAAGCAATATCCTGCTCAATCGTTGGCACCCGCCCCAGCAGAAACGCCCGTTCTAGCCGCAGAGGCGGGGCGGCAGCCAGCGCCGTCATGGGCGTGATTCGCAACAACGGCGTGCCGGCGATCACGAAAGCGCCCACACTGCGCTCCTCATAGACCGTGGCTCCGGCGGCGGTAGCCCAGTGCAGCAAGGCGTGATGATCGACAAATTGGAGATAGCCGGAGCGCTGCGCCGACACCACCGCCGCATCGGCGGGGGCCACGGCGCGCGGGCTTTCAGGTCGATCCCCGGCCCGCCACGGTTGCGGATAGAGTAGGTCAATTTGGTGGGCGGTCTGCTGGGCGACGTGCGCCAAAATCGTCGAAATCTGGATGCCGTGAAAAATGTGGTTGATGAAATAGATCAGCAGGCCCACGCTGATCAAGGCCAGGATAATCGCCACGCCCACCGCCGTGCTGGGCACAAAATCGTCGCGCAAGGCGCGCAGGACCAGCAGGCTGTACGTGAACGTGGCGACGAAAAACCCCAACACGATCTTGGTCACGCGGTCGCGGATAAAGCTGCCGAGAACCCTCGGCGCAAACTGCGACGAGGCTAGGGTCAGCGCGACGATGGTCAACGAATAGATGGTGCCGGCAATCGTGATCATTGAGCCGGCGATAGTGGATAAGACGGTGCCGGCGCTGGCCGCGTTGCCGGCAAACTCCCAGCCCCACAAGCGGCGCGCCGGGTCGGCTTGGCGGTCAAAGGCCATCAGCGCAAAGGCCGCCAGGGCCGCCACGCCGGTGCAGATGGCCGGCAGCACCCACAGGCTGGACTGCACAGCGGCGCGCAAGCGCACGCGGCGCACGGCATCCAGCACCATTTAGAGCAGATCCTTCAGCTTTTGCGCGGCGCGGCGGTCCATGCCCGGCACGGCCGCCAACTCCTCGATGGTGGCCTCGCGCATCTTTTTTAGCGAGCCGAAGTGTTTGAGCAGTTCGGTCTTGCGCCGGGGACCAATGCCGGGGATCTCGTCCAGCTTGCCCTTGAAAGCGCGCTTGGAGCGCAGCTTGCGGTGGTAGCCGATAGCGAAGCGGTGCGCCTCGTCGCGGATACGTTGCAGCAGGTGTAGCCCCTCGCTTTCGCGCGGCAACAGCAGGCCGATGGATTGGCTCGGCTTAAACACTTCCTCCTGCTGTTTCGCCAGGCCGATGATCGGGATCTGGGCCAGCTTGACCTCGGCCATCACTTCGACCGCCGCCGACAGTTGGCCCTTGCCGCCGTCAATAATGATCAGGTCAGGCAAGACCGCCCAGCCGCTCCAATTCGCCACCCCATTGCTCGTGGCCGCATTGGCCGTGGCGGCCGCGGCGTTGTCGGAGGCGCGCGACGGACCTAACCCCCCAACGGTGGAATAAAACATTGGAAGGGGTTCCTTTCTTGGGTTGTCGGAGGCGCGCGACGGACCTAACCCCCCAACCCCCTTCCCTACGAAGGAAGGGGGAGTTGCGGTGTCGCTAGTCTCGTTGCCGTACTCGTTTAGCACGTCTGTAGCATAACCGCCTACCTCCCCTCCCTTCGTAGGGGAGGGGTCGGGGGAGAGGTCCGCACGGAGATCGTCTACCTCCCCTCCCTTCGTAGGGGAGGGGTCGGGGGAGAGGTCCGCGCGGAGATCGTCTAGCTCCCCTCCCTTCATAGGGGAGGGGGTGGGGGAGAGGTCGGACGCACGCTCCGCCGCCGCTTCTTGCAGCGCGGCCAGCGAGGGGGCGAGGGTCACGTCGCTGGGTGTGGGCTGCGCGGCAACCTGGGCGGCGCGTTCCAGCCCAGCGCGGCGGAAGCGGCGGCGCAGCACCTCTTGCATGGAGAGGAAGTCGTTATTGGTCGCCGTCTTGATCTCGAAGCGCCGGTATTCCTTCTTGGCCGGGATGCCATGCTCAAACACGACCATGCTGGCGACCGTGTTGGTGCCCTGCGAGTGGGAAATGTCGTAGCACTCAATGCGTTGCGGCCAGGCTTCCAGGGTCAGCGCATTCTGCAAATCGCCCAGCGCCGCCACGGCTTTCTGCTCATCACTGAGCCAGCGCTGGCGCATCTGCTCCACGCATTCCGTAGCATTGCGGGCCACCAGCTCCACCAGATCGTGCTTTTCGCCCCGGCGCGGCACGCTGAGTTGCACCTTATCGCCGCGCTTCTGGCGCAGCCACGCCTCCAGGATCGCCGTTTCGTCGGCATCGTGTTGCAGCAGCAGGTTGGGTGGGATGTCGGTCGAGTCTTCGTAGAATTGCGAGATAAAGCTGCCCATCACCTCGCCCGGCTCGGCATCACCGGTGTTTTCCAACACATAGCGCTCGCTGCCCAGCAACTTACCCTGGCGGATGAAAAACACCTGCACACAGGCATCGCCGTCGTTGCGGGCAAAAGCGATCACGTCTTCGTCGGTCGCTGCGGTGCTGAACACTTTTTGCGACTCGGTGGTCTTTTCGATAGCCCGGATCTGGTCGCGCAGGTAGGCGGCGCGCTCAAACTCCAGATTCTCGGCCGCCGCCTCCATACGCTTGGTCAGGTCGCGCACAATGGTCGCCTGTTTGCCTTCGAGGAACAGCACCACATCGCTGATCGCCTTGCTGTAGTCGGTGCGGTCGGCCAAGCCGGCGCAGGGGGCGAGGCAGCGGTGCATATAATATTGCAGGCAGGGGCGCGGCATCTTGCCGTCTATGGTCAGGTCACAAGTGCGGTAGGGGAACAGGCGGTTGAGCAGATCCAGCGTGGTCTGCACGGCTCCGGCGTTGGCGAAGGGGCCGAAGTAGCGGCTGCCGTCTTCGACTAGGCGGCGCGTGTACATGACGCGCGGCCACACCTCTTGCACGGTGACGCGGATATAGGGGTAGGTCTTGTCGTCTTTGAGCCGCACATTATAATGCGGCTTGTGCTTTTTGATCAGTTGGTTTTCGAGGATCAGGGCTTCGAGTTCGGTATCGGTCAGGATGTACTCAAAATCCTCAATGTGGCTGACCATGCGCCCCACTTTGGGCGCGGCCCCGCTGAGGCTGCCGAAATAGGAGCGCACGCGATTCCGCAGATTAACCGCCTTGCCGACATAGATGATCGCGCCCGTCTTGTCGTGCATGATATACACCCCCGGCGTGGTCGGCAGGGTGTCAAGGCGCTGCTTAAAGCGGCTGTGGCGGTCGAATTGGTCTGGGTTCATGGGCGGTCGGTCCTATTGCGTATTGTGTGGTGCGTATTACGTATTCACCTCGGTGTGCGTGGGCCAGCATCTTGGTAGGAGGGGGTGCCACCCCGCGACCGTTGCCA
>JALYUO010000397.1 GCA_030853735.1 Chloroflexota bacterium | reverse complement strand
GCTTGATGCGGCGGCGGGCGGCGATCCGCAAGCGCGTGAGGGTGCGGCCCAGCTGCGAGCGCGGGGTTGGGCTGCTGATTATCAGGCGCAGGTTTTGCCGGGTGGCGGCTCCATAGCGATATTTGTACGCTTCGTTGCCCCGGCCAAAATCGAACTCTTGCACTTGCTCATCGCACGCCTGCTTGACCGCGAAAGTATTGAGTAGCTGGCCGGGACTTTCGGCGATCCACTGCGGATCGAAGCCTTGCATATAGGCGTTCCAGTGCCCATTGACCACGAAGTTCAGGCCCGCGCCAATCACCTGATCGTCTACGCGCAATTCGGTCAGCCGCAGCCCGCCCTGCGCCGCCAGCTGTGTGCTAACCTCGGCCAAAAACGCGGCGAAGGGGGGGGTCAGATGCACGGCTTCCAGCGCGTCGGGGCGGGCCGCCCAGCGCGCCCGGTGTAGCCGATAGAGGGTGTGAACCGCCGCCGCCGCCGTGCCGGGCGTGGTGACTAGGTGAAACGTGGCGGTTAGGTCGGCGGCGAAGCGCGGGCGCTCGAACGCACTGCGCCATTTCCGCGGCACGTTGGCGCGGTAGGCGGCCCAAGCCGCCGGCGCGGCGATAAAGGGATTGTCGGTGCGCGGCAGGCGCATGGTTTGTAGCCCGCCCGGTAGCACGGCCGCCAAATCGCCGGCGAGGAACGAGTAGGCCGGCACTTCGTCCAAGTCTACCAGATCCCACTCGTGGCAGTGGGCCTGGAGATAGGCGAAGACGGCGGCGGCGGCGGGCGCGGCGTGGTCGGGGTGCAGCACAAAATCCCCCACATCGCTCAGGCCGGTGCCGATCAGTTCTAATTTGCGGATCAGGCCCGTCCGGCGCAGCAGCAGGGGAGCCAAGCCGACCAATTCTCCCGCGCCGTCATAGACCGCCGGCAGGTAGAGGCGCGCAGCCGCGCCAAAGTGTTGCCACCACACGCTATTCCACGGGTAGGTGGCAAAGACGGTTGCGGTCGGGCACGCTCGCACCAGCCGCTGCCATGCCTCCGCCGACGCGGCCAGATCGGTGGCGTTGCGGATCAGCTGAACGCGGTATGCCATGCAGACTCCTCAGCGCGGGCGGTGCAATTCATGCCGGTAGATCGCCTCCCACTTGCGGACCATGCTCGTCAGGCTGTAGTGCTGTGCGATCTGCTGGGCGGCGGCAGTCGCGCGACGGCGGGCGGCGGCGGGATCGTCGAGGCATTCACGGATGGCGGAGGCCAGCGCAGTCGAGTCGGCGGGCGGCACCAACAGCCCCGTGACCCCCTGCTGTAGTAGTTGGCCGACTCCGCCCACGTTGGTGGCGACGGCGGGGCAACCGGCGGTCATCGCTTCGAGCAGCGAGATGGGCATTCCCTCCCACAGCGAGGACAACACGAACACGTCGCTGGCGGCGAGAATGGCGGGCACATCGCTGCGGATGCCGGTCACGATGATGCGGCCCGCGATGCCCAGCGCGGCGGCCAGGGCCAGCATTTCGTCGCCTAGCGGTCCGCCGCCGACGATGACGAACCGCACATCGGGGTGGGTGGGCGCGAGTTGGGCGGCGGCTTCGACTAGAAATTGTTGCGCTTTTTGCGGCACCAGGCGGGCCACGTTGGTGACTAGCCGGTAGTCGCCGCCCAGCAACTCCTGTTTGAGCGGCTGCGGGTCGAAACCCGGTTGGGGCTGGAAGCGGCTGGTGTTGGCGGCATTGGGGATGACGACCACGCGGCGGCGCGGCAGGCCAAACCAGTCCGCGATTTCGTCGCGCAGCAAGGCCGAGACGACGATCAGCCGCCGGCACCAGAGGCGGGCCGACCAGCGTTCCATCCACTGGCGGTGGCGGGGTTCGTGGTCCAGATCCATGCGCCCGTTGTGGATGGTCGAGACTACCGGCACGCGGGTCAGGCCGCCGACCACGCGGCCCATGACATCGGAGGCCAACAGGTGTGTGTGGATCAGATCAATCTTGTGGCGACGCACATAGCGGATGAGGGTCAGCAGCACGGGCAGATCGTAGGCGTGGTGCTGATCGAGTTCGGTGACCGTGCAGCCCAGCGCCCGCAGCGCGGGCACAATTTGCGGCGGCGACCAGGGGCGCAGCGCGCAGACGTGCAGATCGAAGCGGCTCCAGTCCAGGCCGGTGGCGAAGTTATAGAGCAACGTTTCTGCGCCGGCATCGCCCAGTTGATCAATCAGATGGAGCAGACGGATTTTCTTGCTCATAGCTGCGCGTTCCCCGCTGTGCCGGCGCTGCGTGGCATCTATGCCCCCCGCCGCAGGCCGGCGCGCAGCCGGTCAAAGGCGCGTTGCCCGCACGCGGCGCGGATCAGCACGCCCAGTTTCTGCCGGTTCATATACAGCGGGTCAAGCAGCAGCGCCGCTGCCGCCAGCGCGGTCGCCACGCGGCGCTGGGCGGGATCGCTCACCAGGGTCGCCGCCGTATAGTAGCAGTTCATGCTCTGGGCAGCGCATAGCAGGCGTAGGCGCAATCGGCGTGAGGGTACGCGCCGGATGTAGCGATGGTGAAACACCCGGTTGGAGGCATAGCGTTGCCAGACCTTACCGGCGCTGATGCTGTCTGCGTGGCGCGTAAAATGGATCAGTGGCCCGGCGACCACGCCGATGGGGAAGGCACGGGTGATACGTATCCACATATCCCAATCCTGGCCTAAGCCCACCTTTTCGTTGAACAGACCCACGCGGTCGAAGCAGGCCCGCCGGATCAAGAGCAGGGAAGCGTTGCCGATGCTGTTCTCGATCAGGATCTGGGGGTAGTACATGACCGCGCCGACCGGCTTACGGCGCACATAGTAGGCGCGCTGTCCGCTTTCATAGACCTGCCACTCGCTGCCGGTAATCAGGCCGACGCTGGGGAAGCGGGCCAGGTGGTCAAGTTGGCGGGCCAGTTTGTCGGGCAGCCAACGGTCGTCGGAGTCCAGAAACGCCAGCAGGTCGCCCTGGCCGGCGCGGATGCCGGTGTTGCGGGCGGCACTGATGCCCCGGTTGGCTTGCCACAAATAGCGCACGCCCTGTGCGGCGTAGGCGGCAACCCGCGCACGGGTATCGTCGGTGGAGCCGTCGTCCACCACGATCACCTCGTCGGGCGGGTGGGTTTGGGCCAAGACGCTCTCAATCGCCCCGGCGATAAAGCGCCCATAGTTATAGGTTGTGATCACGACACTAACGCGCTGCGGCATCGCTACTTCTCAATCTGCGGCGTGGGCATCCAGGCTTGCATAGTCAGCGGCATTCTACCGCAGGCCCGCTTATTTGTCAAAGCCGCCGTTTTCGGTAACCAGGAGCTATTCATTGTCGCGGTTAGAATACACGCTCACCTCTATTGAGGTTGGAGTTTAGACTATTTCTCATAGGACAAGCACGCCTAAAGTGTGCCTGGAAACCGAATACTTACGTTGTTCGCTCACCGATTTGGGCGTGAATCACGCCCAAAATCTGGCTATCTGTGCCTAGCA
>JALYUO010000393.1 GCA_030853735.1 Chloroflexota bacterium | reverse complement strand
GGCGCGGGCCACATGGCCGAAGAGCCGACCACCAATAGCGCCGGTACGGCCACCGGCGGGGCCGCCGGTGCGCTCACCGGCGCAGCCATCGGCTCGGTCGCTGGACCGGTCGGCACGGTGGCCGGCGCAGTCATTGGCGGGGCCACCGGCGCAGCCGCCGGCGAAGGCACCCAGGATGCCGTGGAAGAGAGCGAAGCCGAAAGCGGGCACGGCGGCACGCCGAAAGCCTACTAAGCCAACATCTCTCATAACTGAGTTATAAGCAACGGCGGCAGAGAGGACTCTGCCGCCGTTGCTTGCCTCTATGCTTGACAGAGCCGCCACTTGCCTATAACATGAGGCGTTATGAGCACTGCTACAGTCCCTGCCATCCCCCCCCAGACCGCTGCGCGTCCTAACCCAATCCCGGTGGAGGAGCCGGTGCCGGGGCGCGACTTGGCGCTATTTATCGTGCTGTTGATCGCCAGCGATGTGAGTGGGCTGCTGCATATCTACGGCCTATCGTGGCTGTACGGCGAAGCGACGTTCCTGGGCCTGGGCTGGCTGATGGTGACAATCGCCGCCTTGCTGCTGCTCCTGCCCGCCCGCAGCCGCCCCGCGTGGTTACAGTTCCCGCTGCGGCGCGGGCGCGACGGGGCGATCCTCATGGCCGTCACCATGCCACTCGCCCTGACAGGGGCGTTCCTATTCAGCGCCCTGAGCAACCCACCTGCCTGGGTAGCCCGCGATCCGCACCGCGATAGCAGCCCATTGGGGCTGGTCACAGGCGTGCTGGTGCAGGTGGTGACCCTTGCGGCGGTGCCCGCGCTGGCCGGAGCCGTCGCTTACGCCCGCCGGCCGGCCACGCGGCGCGCCTGGATAGCGGCGTTGGCCGGGGGGTTGGCGACCCTCTCCCTCGTCAATCTGTTGTATGGGGCCGGGGTTGGCAAGCACGCGCCCGACACCTGGACGATCCTGCTGGGCACAGGCTGGCCCACTACCTTGGGCCTCAGCGCAATTTTCGCCGCGATAGGTGGCCTAGTGCTATTGCGCCCGGCGCGATTCCTCGCCGCGACGGTCGGAGCGGGGTGCGCCCTGCGCGTACTGGGTATGCTCGCCATCCCATTGACGATTCGTTTAGGGGATATGTTGCCTCTCATCAGTATGGCAAGCACCCGCCTGCTGCACGGCCAAAATCCCTACATCATCTACCGGATGCCGTGGGAACTGCCGCTCACCTACTGGCCGCTCACCGTCCTCTCCTACTTGCCCACAGCGGCGGCGGGGCTGGATTTGCGCTGGACCAACCTGCTGTTTGGGCCGCTGGTCGGCGCGCTACTGCTCTGGGCCGGCGGGCGCGGCGGACCCGGCGCGGCGGGCTATGCCTTCGGTCTGCTCTATCTCGCGCCCACCAGCCTGCAATGGGACATCAGCACCGCCGCGCCGCCCTACTGGGCCTGGCTGTGCCTAGCATTCGCGGCAACGGTCGCCGCAGGTCGGCATAGACACGCAATGACTCACGCGCCCACCGCAGCTAACGGACGGGCCGGCAAGTGCGTGTCCAGCAGGGCAGGTGATTGGGGCGTGGGCGCGGCTGCGGGGTTGGCCTTGGCGGCGGCTCCGCTGGCGTGGCCGTTCCTACCTTTCCTCGGCCTGCATTGGCTCACGCGGGGTTGGCGCGTGGCCGTGCGGCGCAGCCTGAGCGCGGCCCTCGTGGCGGCGCTGCTGGTCGGTCCGTTCCTGGTGTGGGACACGGCGGGCTTCTGGAACGGTGCGGTGGCCTGGTTCAACGACCTGGACCGGCTGCCGTTGCTCAAATGGCAAACCGACAAGAGTTGGCGCTTCGAGATCGGGCTGGCCGGGCCATTTTGGACCGCCGGCGCGCAAAGCTGGCTGAAACCGCTGCAAATGGTGCTGATCGGCGGCCTGATCTGCGCGGCGCTTGCCCAACGCCTGCGCCCGCTGACGACCCCGGCGGCGGCGCTGCGCTGGGGCGCGGCAGCCTACCTGCTGTTCATGGTCGTCAACCCCGTGATCTGGCCCTACCTCTACGCCCCGGCCTTGCTGGCCCTCGTCTTCGCCCTGTTGCCCAGCCCACCAGAGTTTTTGATCCACGAAGGCCACGAAGATTCACGAAGGACGGCACAGGATTTTGATCCGCGCAGGGCCGTGCAGACGCGCGAAGAGTGACGGATATGA
>JALYUO010000385.1 GCA_030853735.1 Chloroflexota bacterium | reverse complement strand
CTCTGCGCTGCCTACCGCGCTAAAGATCTACGGCGGCCAGGCCGTGTGCTCCCAACTGGAACGATAGTTCCCCACCGTGGTGTAGGTCGTGTTCCAGTAGACCCCAGATAGTCCGCAGGCGTGTTATTTCCTCGGTGGGCAAGGTAGCATCGGGCAAGGTATCGTGCAAGCCGGCAGCCATCCAGCGATCCAGGCAAGCGGTGATGATCCGCCAGGTTTGGTCCAGCCCATGCAGCACTTCAGCGGCTGTGCATGGGCGTGGTGGGGCCATGGGGTCATTCGGCGTGGCCCAAGTAAGCAGCGGCTCAAGTGCGCTGTCGTCCAGGATGCGGTGCAGCCACAGTGCTCGTGCATAAACGGTATGCGCGGCGGTTTCTCGCACCGAGCGCATACCGCTCACCAACCGTAAGCTCATTTGCTCCTCGGTGAGCGGCGCGATTGCGCGCTGGAGTGCCTCCTGGTAGTTTTGCCGGCTTTCGTAGATGCGCGCCTGCGTCAAAGTCACTACCGTCGCTGTTGTCACTGTCACTCGCGCTCCTCTCCTCGTCGGGCCGGCTTACTCAGGAAAGGTGCTCGCGCAGGAAGGCCAGGGTCCGCTCCCATGCCAGTTGAGCGGCTTGAGGGTTGTATTCGGGCCGATTGCTCTCGCAGAACCAGTGTTTGGTGTTCGGGTAAGCATAGATATCGGCGGTGTGGTGGGCGGCTTTCATGGTGGCTTCGACCGCGCGGATCGGTTCTTCGGGTTCCCATTCGTCGTTCGACGCGATGTGACCCTGTAGGGCGGCCTGCGTGTAATCGGGGTAGTTGCCCGGCTTCCCGCCGTAGTACACGCCACTATAGAAGATGACGACGGCCGTGACTTCGGGGCGGAGGGCGGCCAGCCAGGTGGCGTAGGTTGCGCCCATCGAGAAGCCGATGGCGGCGATGTTGGGACGGGTAACCGCTGGGCTGTTGAGTAGATAGTCGAGGGCGACCTGCTCTTTAGCGATGCCTTTTTCTCCGCCATCTTCTTCAAAAGCGGTGACGAGGGCTTCGGCGGCGGGGATGCTGTCGGTGGTTCGCCCATCGTAAAGGTCCGGCGCGAGGACCGTGTAGCCCGCAGCGGCGAGGCGGTCGGCTAGGCCGGTGAAGACGGGGGTGAGACCCCACCAGGCATGGCCGAGCAGCACCCCCGGTCCGGTGCCGCCTTTAGCCTCGGCGTAATAGGCGCGCAAATTGCTTCCTTCAGGAGCGACCTGGATGAATGTACCCATGGTGTTGGTTCTCCTTGTTGTGGATGTGGTATGAAGGCGCAGCCATCCTCGCTGGATTGGCAGGGCCGGTCCTCGTTCCTGTGCCCTGACCAGTATAGCACATTTGTTCAACAAAATGGATGGAACGAATGACGGAACTCGGCCCCTCCCACCATGCCCAGCGCGACCAGCAGCGCCCTTACCTGCCCGGCCATGTGCGCGCTGCCTGGCCTGTGGTAACGCCCGAACGCCAGCGGCGCAGTCCATGCCCTAGTCATGACTGCGCGGCCCGTGCGTAGGATGGGAACGGCAACGTAGGCCGGCAACTACAGTTCGTATATCACCATTCTTCATCGTAATCCACTTCAAGTAGGATGGGAACGGCAACGTAGGCCGGCAACTACAGACTATCGAAATCGCTGCCCCTCTGGGCTGCAATGTCCGATTCCTGCGATAACGACAAGTTTGCGACTCGGGGAGCGGGTTGATTCGGCCTACGATCAGTCGGCAGGAAGCCCACTTCCTGTTGTAATGGTTATTCTATAGTTTTCAAGATAAAGATTCCGAAAAACAGATACCGCGTTGAGCAGACGTAAGTCTGGCGAATGCGGAAGCTTTATCTTGAAAACTATAGCAGGAATAGCGTTCCCTGATACTCCGACCAGTAGATACGCCCTAACGCAAGCGCTGCTAAAACTGGGCTGGTTTTAGCTCAGTTTTATCGTCTATAGTTGCCGGCCTACGTTGCCGTTCCGATCCTACGCACGGGCCATCTGGTGCAATCCGTCTACGCGCCGCAGAGCCGCAAGGCCAGCGCCGCATACGCTTTGGCGGCGGCCACGATGTCGGCCACCGGCGTATGTTCGTCGGCGGTATGCGAAAAACGGGGCGCGCCGGGAGCCAGCCCAACCGTGGGAATGCCCTGGTAGGCGAAATAGCCGCCGTCGGTGCTACAGCCCCACAGACGCACGGGCGGGGTCTGCCCGGTGGCGGCGGCCACGGCAGCGACGGTGGCCTGGACGAGGGGGTTGTCCGGCTCCGTGTAGAACGGCAGGATGCAGCCGTCGGTTTCGAGGGCGAGGCCAGTGTAGCTGGTCAGCGTTTTCTTGTCCAGGCGCACGGTGTAGTGGAAGTCGGGATCAGCGGCGGCCAACGGGGCCAGCACGCGGTCCAGGAAGGCCACCAGATCGTCGCGTGTCACTCCGGGGATGCTGCGCCCGTCTACCACAGCCAAGCAGCGTTCAGGCAGCGTGTTCGACACGTTGGGCACCACCGTCACCTGGTTCACCGTGACCATTGCCGGGCCGAACTGCGGATCGGTCGGTAACTGGTCTTGTGCTGCATCAATCGCCAGGATGGCCCGCGCCAGCTTGCTCAGGGCGTTGATGCCGGTCTCGCGTGCCGTGACATGGACACTGCGCCCGCTGATTTCAAGCGCCAGATTGACCATACCGCGATGCCCATTGTGGACCGCCAGATCGGTGTTTTCGCCGATCACGGCGTAGGCAGTGGCGATGCCGTCGTTGTGCAGCAGGTAGCGCGGCCCGACATGACCTGCCCCCTCTTCCAGCACCGCCGCCGTCAGCACTACTGGGCGGGTCAGGGTCACACCCGACTCGCGCAACGCTTTGAGCGCGTAGACCATCGCCCCCAGCGCACCCTTCTGCCCGTTCACACCGCGCCCCCAGAGGATCGGCCCGGCGGTGCCCCACGGCGCGCCGTCCAGGATCTTGCCCGCGAACGGATCAGGCATGGTGCCGGGCGGCGCTTGGTCCAGGTGGCTGTTGAACATCAGGCAGGGCGCGTCACCGCCGGCCAGCGTGCCGATCACGTTGCCCGCCGGGTCAATCTGCGCCGCCAGGCCCAGTGCCCGCAAGCGCGCCGCCAACGCCTCAGCCAGTGGCCCCTCCCCCCCCGCCGGGCTGGGAATACGGATCATCTCCTGCACAAAGCCGACCAGCGCATCGCGGTCGCTTTCGATTATGTCAAACAGAGTGTGGTCGGTTACGGTCATTGTTGCCTGCTCCTTAAACTAATAACGGCACCACGGCGACACGGCGACACGGCGAAGAGCGATAGGTTGAAGTAGCTCGAAGTTGTATCTCGAAGTTGTATCGTATTTTTCTGGAGAAACCAAAAACTCTGGTCATCTCCGTGTCGCCGTGTCGCCGTGGTGCCGCCCGGTATGGGAATAGGTGTAACCTTCAACTACCTCCGTGTCGCTGTGTCGCCGTGGTGCCGTCCATATACGCCCCGTCCGTCAACAAGGGCACGGCATGGCTGCAATCCAGCTCCGCTGCCAGCACCACATCGGCGGCAAAGCCCTGGCCGATCAATTCGCGGCCCGAACTGCACCCCTGTAAGGTGCCGAGCAGATCGGGCTGAAAGCGGGCAAACGTAGCCACCGCCCACTCCGCTTCGGACGAGCGCGGGCCAGGGAGATGGGTGATGATCGCCCCCGCCCCGATCAGATCCTCTACGGCCGGGCGTAGGCTCCCATCGGGCCAGCGTTCGCCGGCGGGCACGACGAGGATGCGGCGACCCAAGCGGGCGGCGACCTGGGCGACCGCCACCGCATTCCGTAGGCAGCCCGCCAGAGTCG
>JALYUO010000340.1 GCA_030853735.1 Chloroflexota bacterium | reverse complement strand
GGGTGGAACCGCCTCCTACACTTCGTAGTCGGCACGACCTAATGGGCTGCATACTTATATGGATGCTAATTCCCAGCCAAAAGTTCCCGCTGTATTATAACAAATGGCCGCCGGATCGCTCCAGCGGCCATTTGCAGCACGGGCGCAGCAAGCAGCACTGCTACATCATACCCGGCACGGGCGCAGCAAGCAGCGCTGCTACATCATACCCCGGCACGGGCGCAGCAAGCAGCGCTGCTACAAGGAGCGCGGCAAGCAGCGCCGCTACAGCCTGATACCTGATACCTGATGCCTGATGCCTAGACCAGCGGCAGTTCGACCGGTTGCTCCACCGGCAGGGGCAGCACCACCGTCGGCGTACCCACCACTTCGGGAGCCAGCGCGCTGCCGTCGGCGCTCACGCGGACCAGGATGCCCTGGCCGGGCCGGGCTGCACCGCGCAGCAACAGCTTGCTGATCGGCGTTTCCAGGGCGCGCTGGATCTCGCGCTTCAGCGGGCGCGCGCCGAAGGTGCGGTCGTAGCCGCGCTCGGCCAGCCAAGTGCGCGCCTCGTCGGTCAGTTCCAGCGACAGCCCTTGCGTCTGCACACGCTCGGCCAGTTCGCGGATTTGGATGTCTACGATCTGGCGCAGTTCGTCCAGACTGAGCGGGCTGAACAGGATCACATCGTCAATCCGGTTCAGGAACTCCGGGCGGAAGGCTTCCTTCATGGCGCGATCCACGCGGCTGCGCGCCTCGGCCAGTTCGTTGCGTGTGTCCGCAATGCCCTTCGGCGTGTGGAAGCCCAGGCCGCCGTTTTGCGGCAAGAACTGCGTGCCGATGTTGCTGGTCAGGATGATCAGGGTGTTGCGGAAGTCCACCGTGCGGCCATGCCCGTCGGTCAGCCGCCCGTCGTCCAGCACCTGCAACAGCGTGTTGAACACTTCGGGGTGGGCCTTCTCGATCTCATCGAACAGCACCACCTGGTAGGGGCGGCGGCGCACCGCTTCGGTCAACTGCCCGCCCTCATCATAGCCGACATAGCCCGGCGGCGAGCCGATCAGGCGGGCGACGGTGTGCCGTTCGCCGTATTCGCTCATGTCCACGCGCACAATCGCGTCTTCATCGTCGAACATGAAGGCGGCCAGCGCCTTTGCCAGTTCGGTCTTGCCCACGCCGGTCGGCCCGACAAAGATGAACGACCCCATCGGGCGCTTGGGGTCTTTGAGGCCCGCCCGCGCCCGGCGGATCGCGTCGGACACCGCCGCGATGGCTTCCTGTTGGCCGATCACGCGCTCGTGCAGGTGATCTTCCATGTTCACCAGTTTCTGCATCTCGTCGGCCAGCATCCGCTTCACCGGCACGCCGGTCCAGCGGGCCACCACGTCGGCCACATCTTCCTCGTCCACGATCTCGTCCAGATTGTGTTCGCGGAAGAAAGCGCCGCGCTTGTGGTTGAACTCTTCCTCACGCAGCAGCAGTTCGGCTTTGAGGCGGGCGGCTTCGGCATAGTCCTGCCGTTGGCCGGCCTCTTCCATTTGCGTTTCCAGGTCGGCCAGCAGGTTTTCCAGGTCGCGCACTTCGGGTGGCAGGCTGAACACTTCCAAGCGCACTTTTGCGGCGGCTTCATCCATCAGATCAATGGCCTTGTCAGGCAGGAAGCGGTCCTGGATATAGCGCGTGGACAGGTGGACCGCCGCATCGAGCGCGGCATCGGTGATTTTGAGGCCGTGGTGTTCCTCGTAGCGCGGGCGCAGGCCGCGCAGGATTAGCAGCGCATCTTCGACCGATGGCTGCTCCACGAACACGGTGGCGAAGCGCCGTTCCAGGGCGGCATCTTTCTCGATATGCTTGCGGTATTCGTCCAGCGTGGTCGCCCCGATGCACTGCAATTCGCCGCGCGCCAGGGCGGGTTTGAGCATATTGGCGGCATCCAGCGCGCCCTCGGCGGCTCCGGCCCCGACGACGGTGTGCAATTCGTCAATAAAGAGGATGACCTCTTTGGCCGCCGCCTTCACTTCGTCCATGACCGCTTTCAGCCGCTCCTCGAACTCGCCCCGGAAGCGGCTGCCCGCCACCAGCGCGCCCATATCGAGCGCCAGCACGCGCTTGCCCCGCAGCAGTTGCGGCACGCTGCCGTCGGCGATCTGCTGGGCCAGCCCTTCGGCGATGGCGGTTTTGCCCACGCCGGGTTCGCCGATCAGCACCGGGTTGTTTTTGCTGCGCCGGCACAGCACCTGCATCACGCGCCGGATCTCGCTGTCGCGCCCGATCACCGGGTCGAGTTGGCCTTCGCGGGCCAAGCGGGTCAGGTCGCGGCTGTAGCGTTCCAGTGCCTGGTAGCGCCCATCGGCGTTGGGGTCGGTGATGCGGGCACTGCCGCGAATCTCTTGCAGCGCGCTGTTGACTGCCGCCTGGTCCACGCTGATCTCGCCCAACAGACGGGCGGCGGTGCCGCCGCGCTCGGCGGTGATCGCCAGGAACAGATGCTCCACGCCGATAAACTCGTCGCCCAGCTTGGCCGCTTCTTCGGCCGCGGCGCTGACCACGCGCTGGGCGCGCATACTGATATGGATTTGCGCCAGCCCGCTATAGCTCGAATAGAGGCGCGGGCTGCTGTTGAGCTGGTCGTCGAGTTTGCGGGCCAGGGCGCGCGGGTCGCCGTTCAGCTTTTCGATAATCTTGGAGATCAAGCCGTCGCGCGGCTTGAGTAGCGCCAGCAGGATATGCTCCACATCCAGTTGGCTATGGCGCTTTTGTTGGACAATTTCCTGCGCGTTCCGCAAGGCTTCTTGCGCGCGCTCGGTAAATCCGTTGCTTGGCATTGCCGATCTTTCTGATACGCCGCCGACCTGTGGGCAGGCCCGGCGCACCGCCTATACTCGCTGTGTCCAGAGGCGTTGCCGCCTCACTAAAGTATACGTAAGTTGGATTGGTCTGGTGCTATCGAAAAACACCCATAACTACTCTGCCTATCTATAGTAATTCAGCTAATGATCTGGCGAAGCGCGTGACCCCACCAACTGAGGAGTTCGCACCTGGGGGTGCGAACTCCGAGGGCGGCGCGTCGCTCGCACCTGGGGGTGCGAACTCCGAGGGCGGCGCGTCGCTCGCACTTGGGGGTGCGAACTCCTCTTTCTTAAGCTCCAGATCATTAGCTGAATTACTATAGTCGGTCGCGCCGACCCTCGGATTGTAGGAGGCGGTTCCACCCGGCGCTGCCGGCGCTACCGCGATCTCCCCCGCAGGCCACCGCACGAACCCGCCGATCAGGTAATGCCACGGTCGCCGGGTGGAACCGCCTCCTACCGCCGGCACCCCAGATGCGAGACTGGTAGCGTCACCTGTTGCCCCGCGACTCCTCGGGTAGCGTGGTATGCTAACGAATGGCCCCGTTCCGCACCTGGGGGTGCTCC
>JALYUO010000321.1 GCA_030853735.1 Chloroflexota bacterium | reverse complement strand
CCGCTACACACAACCGCCGACCGCCGACCGCCGACCGCCGACCGCCATTCATCTCCTGACTCCTGACCCCTGACCCCTGACCCCGCGCCTACGGCAGGCGCGGGAACTGCGAAAAGTCGGGTGTGCGCTTCTCCATGTAGGCGTTGCGGCCCTCTTTGGCCTCTTCGCTCAGGTAATAGAGCAGCGTTGCGTCGCCGGCGAGGTTCTGGATACCGGCCAGGCCGTCCGTGTCGGCGTTGAAGGCAGCCTTGAGCAGCCGCAGGGCGACCGGGCTTTTCTCCAGGATCTCACGGCACCACTGCACCGTTTCGTCCTCTAATTGGGCCAGCGGCACCACCGTGTTGACCAAGCCCATCTCCAACGCTTCCTGCGCGGTGTATTGGCGGCAGAGGAACCAGATTTCGCGCGCCTTTTTGTGGCCGACGATGCGCGCCAGATAGCCTGCGCCGTAGCCGCCGTCGAAGCTGCCCACACGCGGCCCGGTTTGGCCGAAGCGCGCATTGTCGGCGGCGATGCTCAGGTCGCAGACCAGATGCAGCACATGGCCGCCGCCGATAGCATAGCCCGCGATCATGGCGATCACCGGCTTGGGCAGATATTTGATCTGCCGTTGTAAGTCCAGCACATTCAAGCGGGCCACGCCTTTGCTGTCTACATAGCCGCCGTGGCCGCGCACGCGCTGGTCGCCGCCGGAGCAAAACGCCTCGTCGCCCGCGCCGGTCAGGATGATCACCCCGATGTTCTGGTCGTCGCGCGCGCGGCGAAAGGCATCTTCCATCTCGAATAGCGTCTCCGGGCGAAAAGCGTTGCGAACTTCGGGCCGGTTGATCGTGATCTTGGCGATCCCTTCGGCCCCTTCATAGAGAATATCCCCATATTCGTGTAACGTTTGCCATTGAACAGCCATAGTAGTAAGCTCCTAATGGGCCGGGACGGACTGGGCCGCCGCCGGAACGAGGCCCGCGATAGCAGGCTGGCTCAGAAAATTGCTGACGGTCTGGTGGAAAGCGTCGGGTTGTTCCAGGTGGGTGGCGTGTCCGGCTCCCGGTATAAGGGCCAGTTGCGCCTGCGGCAGGGCTACGGTTAGGTCTTCGGCCAGCGCCACGAACTTTGCGTCGAACGTACCGGCCAAGCACAGTGTCGGCACCTGCAAGCGGTCCAGCTGATCGTGTAGCGGCGGTTGTGCGCCCGTGCTGAGGCCGCGCAGACTGTTCGCCAGCCCACCGGCGCGGTTTTGCAGCCGTTGGGTGTGCAGCGCGGCGCGGCTGGCTGCCGGCAAGGCCGCTTGGCTGACCCACAGCGGCAAGGCTTCCCAGCGATCCACGAAAGCGGGCACACCGTCGCGCTCGATGCTTGCAGCTAACGCTTCGTCGGCGGCAATGCGTGCGGCGCGTTCGGTTGCCGTGGCGAGGCCGGGCGAGGCGCTTTCCAGCACCAAGCCGCCAATGTAGGCGGGCTGTGCTACGGCCAACGCCAGCGCCACCCGCCCCCCCAGCGAATAGCCGAGCAGATGCGTGCGCGCAATACCGAGCGCCGCTAAAAGCGCGCTCAGATCCGCCACCGTCGCCGCCATGCTATAGCGCGCCGGGTCGGCGGGCGCGTCCGATTGGCCGTGGCCCAGCAGGTCTACCGCGACACAGGTGTAGCGGTCGCGCCACGCGGCCATGTGCGGTGCCCAGGTCGCGGCGCTGCCGGTGAAGCCGTGCAGCAAGAGCAGCGCGGGACCGCTGCCGCTTTGCTCGACATAATACTGCACACCATTAGCCGTGATGTACGTCATCGCCGGACCTCCACCAGATCGGCCAGCGCGGCGCTGACGGCGGGCCAGATCGCGCGGTGGGCGGTCACGTTTTGTTCGCGCTCGGTTCGCACTTCGATTACGTTCAGGCCGCCTGTCGCCAAACTATCGGCCAGCGCGCCTCGGAAAGCAGGCCAAGTGGTGGGACGGTGCAGCCGTCCGCCATACATAGCGACCGCCGGGGCAAAGTCCAAGCCTGTCGGTGTGCCGAATACCGCCTCAAACACATCATGCTCGCCGGCCTGGGGTAAGAAATGGAAGATGCCACCGCCGTCGTTGTTCAGCAACACAATCGTCGCGTTGAGGCCGTGCAGCTTGGCCGCCAGCAGCCCGTTCATGTCGTGATAGAACGACAAATCCCCGATCACCAGCACCAGTGGCCCCCCGGCGGTACTCGCCCCCAGCGCGCTTGACACCACGCCGTCAATGCCGTTCGCGCCTCGATTGCCCAGGATGCGGATGGGACGCGGCCCGCCGGGGAAAAACGTGTCCAGGTCGCGGATCGGCATACTGTTGCCGACATACAGTGTCGCGCCGTCCGGCAAAGCCGCCGCCAGTTCCGCGAACACTTTGCCCTCGGCCATCCCGTCCAGCGCCGCAAAGTGGGCGGCAACTGTGGCCTGGGTGCGCCGCTCGGCTTCTTGCCACGCCTTAGACCAAGCGGTATTGCGTATTGCGTATTGCGTATTGTCTGTAGGGGTGCTGCTTGCTGCGCCCGTATCAAATACGCCCATGTCAGCCGATGTAGGGGCGCTGCTTGCCGCGCCCGCGTCAAATGCGCCCATGTCGGCAGATGTAGGGGCGCTGCTTGCCGCGCCCGCATCAAATACGCCCATGTCAGCCGATGTAGGGGCGCTGCTTGCTGCGCCCGTGGCAAATGCGCCCAATAACGCCGTGCAAAGCAGCGCCGGATCAGCATAGACCATCTCGGCGGCCAGGGCAGTCGGGTCGCGCCAGCCGGGAGCCGCATCTACGACGATAATGTGGGCACTGGGGTGGGCTTGCAGATAGAGCAGCAGCGGCTTGGCTGTGGGCATCGCGCCAAAGCGCAGCACCACCTCCGGCTCCAGCGCCGCCACCCAGGCCGGGTCGCGCAAGAATGCGTCATAGCCCGCCAGCACTAACGCTGTATGATGCGGTCCACAGCGCACCCCCGACAGCGGATCGGCCAGCACCGGATAGCCCAGCCGCGCCGCCAACGCCGTCACCGCCACCGCCAGCCCCGGTTCCTCGCCCGGCCCGCACACAATCAGCCCGCGCC
>JALYUO010000312.1 GCA_030853735.1 Chloroflexota bacterium | reverse complement strand
GTCTGCGTCACCGTCGGCACCGTGGTCGCCGTGTTAGTGCTCGTCAGCGTGATCGTCGGCGTGGTCGTGCTGGTGCTGGTTTGCGTCGCCGCCGCCGTGCTGGTGGCGGTGGCGGTGGGCGTGACGCACACGGTATCGGGCGGCAGCACTTCCGCGCTCTGTGTGCGGATGTTGCCGGTGGTGAGGCCCGCCGCCGCAATGATGCGCCCATCGGCCAGGGTGCCCTGGACCGCCGTGTTGCGCGGAATGGTCATCGTCGGGCCGCTGGACCAAGTGTTGGTGGCGATGTCATAGACATCCACCGTGTTACTTTGAGCGAACGAGTTGCCTGCCGTCGTGCTCCCGCCCGCCGCATACAGCTTGCCGGCACGGGCCGAGAAGCCCAGGCGGATGCGCTGATTAGGGGCTGCGGCCAGGGTGGTCCAGGTGTTCGCCACCGGGTTGTAGGCGAAGAGTTGGTTGCTGAACACGGTGGCGTTTGCGCCGCCGAAGAGATAGATCAAGCCACCCAACTCGGCAGCCCCGCCGTAGAACTTCACGTCGGGCATATCGGCCCCGGTGGTCCAGGTATTGGCCGCCGGGTCGTAGATACGCGTGGTTGCCAGACCGGCGGCGGCCGTGTCCACGCCACCGAAGACATAGAAGCGATTGGTGGTGGTCGAGGCCCAGCCCATGGCGGCGCGGAAGGCCGCCGGAGCCGGCGCGCCGGGGGTCCAGCTGTCGGTAGCGATGTCGTAGATGTTAAGGGTCGGCACCGGGGCGCTGGCGACCGCGCCGCCGGCGGCGAAGATCTTGCCGCTGAGGCTACCGACGGCGGGCTGCACGGCCACCGGGCTGGGCACCGGCGAGCGGCTGGTCCAGGTGTTGGTGGTCGGATCGAACACGTCGTTGTTCGCCAGAGGGGCGTTGGCGCTATCCTGTCCGGTGAGGACGTAGAACTTGCCGTCGCTGGCAACTAGGCCGGACTCGTTGTAGCGGCCCGGAGCCGGGATGGTGGCGATGGCAACCCAAGTGGCGGTGGTCGGCGCGCAAACCGTGGCGGTAGCGGAGGGTGTGATGGTCGCCGTGCTGAGCACCGCCGTCTGCGTGGTGGTCAGCGTCGGCGGCACCGGGGTGGTGGTGAGCGTCGGCGGCACCGGAGTCGTGGTGCGCGTCGCCGTGCTGGTGCCAGTCACGGTCGGGGTGGCGCAGGCGGCCAGGGTCCAATTGAGCCGCTGGCCGGTCGCCACCGGCGGCATCTGGCCGGTGCTGTCGCAGGCGTACTGTGTGTAGACCGTGGCATCGCGCTGGACGCCGACCGACGTGATCCGGGTGGTTTGCGTCGTGCCGTTGATCAGCCCGTAGGTATAATCAAAGGCCGGCGTGCCGTTTTCGTAGAGGTTGACTTCATAATCGAGCGTCGGCGTGGTGCTGGTCTCGCCGAAGTAGATGGTGTGGTACTCGATGCTGAAGATGCGGTTGGGGGCGACGCCGGTGGTCGCGGTGAAGATGCCACAGCTGGTGCAGTCGGTGCGCTGGTCGCGGAAGAACGGCATCATCTGGAAGGTCGCGGTGGCGACGGGGAAGCAACTGCCGCCAAAGGCGTCGTTCGGTGTGCCAAAGGCCAGGATGCCGTTGGAGCCGACGGTCGCGGCGGTATAGCTGGTGCCGTAGAGGGAGAAGGTGAACGGCAGGGCGCCGATGACGGTGTTGCAGTCATCGCAGCCCACGCCGTCAATGCGCGTGGTGCCGGGGACGAGGGCCGCGTTGGTGAGGGTGGCGTTGTAGTTCTGCGGGACCACGCAGGTGGCGGTCGCCGTGGCGGTCACGGTCGCCGTGCTGGGCACCGCCGTCTGCGTGGTGGTCAGCGTCGGCGGCACGAGGGTTAGCGTGATCGTCGGCAGGATGCTCGTCGCCGTTTGCGTCACCGTCGGCACGCTCGTCGCTGTCTGCGTCACCGTCGGTATCGTTGTAGCGGTTTGCGTCACCGTCGGCACCGTCGTGGCGGTCTGCGTCACTGTCGGCGGTACGGTGGTGGCGGTGGCGCTGGCCGTGCTGCAAGGCGCACCCGCGTTGCTGAGCAGGCGGAACACCTGGTCGGGGGCGGCTGCGTCTATGCCACATATGCCTCCTCGCCGGTCCCAGTTGGGGGTGCACGCCGTGCCGAACCCGCCGCCGGGATTGCGCCAGGCGGCCCCGGAGTTCGAGGCGACCGTGCGGTCGGTCCAGCCCCACTCTCCACCAGGGGTGAAGTCCATGCGGGCTTGCACCGACAGCCAGTACGTGCCGGGGGTGAGGACGGCGGGGCTGGGCAGCGGGATCACGAAATTGGTGCTACCGGAGTAGGCCAGGCCGGTCGCCGCATAGACTTGCGTGCCGGGCAGCGTGCCGGTATCCTGGTAGAAGTAGACATTAAACGAGGCTGCGGGGCCAGAACCGTTGAAGTAGACGCCTTGCACGTCGACTTCGCTGATGGTCCAGGCCGGGCCGGCCGGCACCACGAAGTCGTCCGCTGCCTGGTTATCGAAGGCGTCGTTGGCCGCTTCGAAGTCCTGCGAGACGGTGGCGTTGGTCCCCGCGTTGTTGTACTGGTCGTACAGGACCACCGAGCCGCCGCATACCGTGGCGGTAGCCGTCGGGGTGGGGGTGCTGGTGCCCGCCGGTGTGGCCGTGTTCGGCACCGCCGTCGCGGTGGCGACCGCGCAGCCCAGCGTGTAGGTCTGTTGCGTGGCGGCGGGTGCGCCCGCGTTGCACTGGCTCTGCGTGTAGGTGGTGGTGTTCTTCTGCACGCCGATAGCGCCTACCGTCGCGTTGGCCGTGCCGAACGTGCCGTAGCGGATGCTATAGTCCGTCTGCCCTTCTTGGAACACCACCTCGTAGTTGTTGTCGCTGTTGGGCAGGCAGGTGGTCGCCCCGTTGTAACGGCAGGCGCGCCACTCGACATAGAACGTCCGGTTGGGCGCAACGCCGGTGGTCAGGGTGAAGACCCCTTTACCCGTCGCCCCGGTGATCTGGTCGGTGGCAAAGGGGAAGATCGTGTAGGTGAAGTTGGCGTTGGGCAGGCAGCCGGTATAGAAGAAGTCGTAGGACGTGCCGAAGCTCAGGTCGCCGTTGGAGCCGGCCTGCGCCGTGGTGTAGGTCTGGTCGTAGAGCGTCACCGGGAAGGGCAGGGTGATGCCGGTGCCACAATCGTCGCAGTGGTTGCCGATGTCGGTGGTGCCCGGCACGATGGCCGCACTGCCGTTGCTGACGGTGTAGGTCTGGCCCGCCGGGCAGGTCGTCGCCGTGGCGGTCGCCGTGTTCGCCACGGCGGTCGCGGTCTGGGTCAATGTCGGCACGCTCGTCACGGTTTGGGTCAATGTCGGCACACTTGTCGCGGTTTGCGTCGGCGTCGGCGTGGCCGTGTCCAGGTCGGGTTCAAAGTCGTAGGTCGTGGAGTTGTAGTTCACGCCGAGCTCAAACCCGTCGGTGTTGCCGATGAAGTTGGCCCAGCCGCCCCCGGACGTTTGCCCGGCGACCAATTGGGTGGCGTAGCCGTCGGCACGGGGATACCATTGCACCAGCTGGGCGGCAGGGCAGTCACTCATCCACTGACTTAGTGACTGGAACGTGACCGCGCCATGCCCACAGATCGCGTTGTTGTTCCACCAGATACCTGGGCGCGCATTCCAGGTCTGCCACACGCCCCGTGTGGGGGGGCCATAGGTGTAGTAGGGCTCAAAGATCAGCGCGGCATCGCGCGTGCCGTTGCCGTCGGCATCCAACTGGATGTTGATAGCCGTGACCAAGTTGGGGTCCGAGGTGGAGGCGGGGTCCACATAGGTGCGGTAGCTGACGGAGGAGATGTTCGAGAGCAGCGTGCCGCTGTAGGCGTTGGTGGCAAAATAGGTCTTGCCGCCCTGATTGGTGCCGTTGCCGGCCCCGGTCAGCAGCGCATAGCTGCCGATGCCAAAGGGCGGCGTGGCCGGGCCGATGACAAAGGCATGACTCGCCCCGTTCTCATCGTAGCTCGCCCAGCCCTGGAGGCTCGACGGGCGCACTGTCACGAAAGTGTTCACCGTGCCGGGCGTGTTCGTGGCCGTCGCCGTGTTGGTCGCTGTCTGCGTCACCGTCGCGGTGTTGGTGGGCAGCGCGGTGTTGGTCACGGTCGGCGTGTTGGTCGGGCAGCCGGCGGCGGGGAAGGTGTAGGTCTGGGCCGTGCTGGCCGGCGGGCCGGCGTTGCACTGCGCCTGGGTGTAGACGGTCGTGTTCTTCTCGACCCCGATAGCGCCCGCCGTGGCGTTCGCGCTGCCGAAGGTGCCGTAGACGATCTGGAAGCTGGTCTGACCTTCGCTGAAGACGACCTCGTAGTTGTTGTCGCTGCCGGCTAAACAGCTGGTCGCGGTGCCGTAGCGGCAGTTGCGCCACTCAATATAGAACTGGCGGTTGGGCGCGCTGCCGGTGGTGAGCGTATAGATGCCTTTACCGGGTGCGCCGGTGGTCTGGTCCACCGCAAAGGGGAAGATGGCGTAGGTTGGCCCGATCCGCGGGAGGCAGCCCGAATAGAAGGTCTCATCGGTGGTACCGAAAGTCAGGTCGCCGTTCGATCCAGCCTGGGCCGTGCTGTAGGTCTGGTCATAAAGCGTGACCGGGAAGGGCAGGGTGAGGCCGGTGTGGCAGTCGTCGCAGTGGTTGCCCGTATCGGCGGTGCCGGGCACGATGGTGCCGGCGCTGCCCGCAATGTCATAGTTCAGGCAGGGGTTTGGCGTGGCGGTGGCTGTCGCCGTGTTCGACGGGGTCAGCGTGATCGTTGGCGTGCTGGTCGGCACCGTCGGCGTGACCGTCGCCGTGTTAGCGAGCGTGGGGTTTTCGTAGGCACCAATGGTCGGCGGGTTGCCG
>JALYUO010000298.1 GCA_030853735.1 Chloroflexota bacterium | reverse complement strand
GGTCAGCCCCATGCGGGGCCGGTCAGTCGCCCGCCGCCAGCCGCGCCCGCACCGCCGCTACCTGCGCCGCATCCGCCTCCGCGTCCGGGTGGCCGATCTCCCGCTCGAAGTCCACCAGCACCTGCATCAGGGCCACCGTCTGCGCCAAATCGCCTTGTTTCTCCCGCAGCAAACCCAGGTTCCAAGTAGCGTTCGCTTCCCCCCCCCGGTCCCCGATCTCACGCACAATTATTAACTGCTGGTCATAAAAGCCAACTGCTTGCTGAGTCGCACCTAGTTTAGAGTAAGCAACCCCCAGGTTGCCCAGCGCCGTACCCTCGCCTGCCCGGTCCTCGATCTCGCGCGCAATCGCCAGATGCTGCTCATAGTAGCCGATGGCCCGCTCCACCTCCCCCAGCACCGCGTAGGCGTTCCCCAGGTTGCCCAGCGTGTTGCCATCGTTCCGCCGGTCCCCGATCTCGCGCATAATCGTCAGCACCTGCTCGTAGTAGCCGATGGCCCGCCGCACCTCCCCCAACAGATAGTAGGAACTTCCCAGTCCACTCAGAGCGCTGCCCTCGCCCTGCCGGTCCCCGATCTCGCGCGCAATCGCCAGATGCTGCTCATAGTAGCCGATGGCCCGCTGAGCCTCCCCCAGGTCCGCGTAGGCCAGCCCCAGGTTGCCCAGCGCCGCGCCCTCGTTCCGCTGGTCCCCGATCTCGCGTGCGATGACGATGCGCTGCTCATAGTAGACGATGGCCCGCCGCGCATCCCCCAGGTCCGCGTAGGCGCTCCCCAGTCCACTCAGAGCGCTGCCCTCGCCCCGCCGGTCCCCGATCTCGCGCGCAATCGCCAGATGCTGCTCATAGTAGACGATGGCCCGCCGCGCCTCCCCCAGGTCCGCGTAGGCCAGCCCCAGGTTGCCCAGCGCCGCGCCCTCGCCCCGCCGGTCCCCGATCTCGCTGCTCATCGCCAGATCCTGCTCATGGTAACCGATGGCCCGCCGCGCCTCTCCCAACGCCGCGTAGGCCAGCCCCAAGTTGCCCAGCGCCGCGCCCTCAGCCCCTTTGCGGCCTAAGCGGCGGGCGGCGGCTAACCATGCTTCCAACTGCGGGATGCGCTCGGTGCGGGCATGATAGCGTAAGGATCCAATGTAGGCTGTCGCGTCGGCGTAGTCCAGTAGCACACGGGCGGAAGCATCAGAGTCGGCGCGGGATCGTGCCCAGGCCCAGCCTGCGTCTATGTGCAGCCGTTCGCCGTCGAACAGTGCCAGCCCCTCGCCCATTCGGTCTTTGGTCTTATAGAGTTTATCGGCTTGCCAAGCTACCGTCACGTAGTACTGGGCGTGGCGCAGGGCCACGGCATCGCTAGAGCCTAGCTGTTCGGCGGCAAAGGCGCGCACCAGATCGTGCAGGCGGTAGCGGGGTGTGCCTGCCGCGTCGAGCAGGCTGCGGTAATAGAGCGTATCCAGTTGATCGGCCAGGGGCGCAGCGCCCGCCGGCAATTCCACCACGGCGGCTGCCGCATCCGCCGCAAAGGGGGCAGGGAATACGCTCAGTTGGGCCAGCGTGGCCTGGGCGGCGGGGTCCAGTGCGGCCCAACTCACGCTGAAAGCCGCTTCCACGCTGTTGTTGCTGCCGCGCCCGCGCAAGGCGTGCAGCCGTGTGGTCGCGTCAGCCAACAGGTGCAGGTAGTCAGCGACAGGGCGCAGGCTGGCCCGCAGCAGGCTCGCGCTGATTTCGAGCGCCGATGGCAGGTAGCCACAGAGCCGCGCCAGTTCTGCCGCATCCGTCCCGATGCGCGGGCAGATGGTCTGCAGCAGTTCTTCGGCTTCCACTGCGGGCAGCACGGCCAAGTCTACATCGGTGGGGCCATTCGCCCCGTCCAGGGAGAACCGTTGGCGGCTGGTGACGAGCAAGATGCCCCCGGCCCCCGGCAACAGCGGCTCCACCTGTTCCGCGTCTGCCGCGTTATCGGCCAGCACCAGCGTCGGCGTAGTCGCCAGCAGCGAGCGGTAGAGGTTGCCCAGTTAGGCTAGGCTGTCGGGCAACGCGGCCTGGGGGTCATAGCCCAGCGCCCGGATCGCCAGACCCAGCGCCGTCGTCGGCGGCACCGGCGCAGCCCCCGCCCCGGCCAGATCCAGCCGCACCTGACGCGGCCAGCCGGCGCGCAGATCATAGGCCACCGCCCCAGCCAGGGCCGTCTTGCCC
>JALYUO010000267.1 GCA_030853735.1 Chloroflexota bacterium | reverse complement strand
AACAACTTGTTCTCGCAGCCGATCAATTTATAGTTTCGCGGGGCGTAGGCAAAACGGTAATTGCCGGCTACCATTGGTTTTCCGATTGGGGCCGCGACACGATGATCGCCTTGCCGGGCCTGACCCTGGCGACCGGGCGACCGGCCATCGCCGCGAGTCTGCTGCGGACCTTTGCCCGCTATGTAGACCAGGGGATGCTACCCAATCTGTTCCCCGACGAGGGCACGCCGCCGGAATATAACACAGTAGACGGCACGCTCTGGTATTTCCACGCCATCGAAGCCACGCTCCAAGCCGGCGGCGACCCGACGCTGGCCCACGACCTGTGGCCGACGCTGGAATCGATCATCCAGTGGCATATCCAGGGCACGCGCTACGGCATTCGCCGCGACCCCAGCGACGGCTTACTGTGCGCGGGCGAACCGGGTGTGCAACTGACCTGGATGGATGCCAAAGTGGGTGACACGGTGTTCACGCCGCGCTACGGCAAGCCGGTCGAGATCCAGGCGCTCTGGTATCACGCCCTGCGGATCATGGCCCGCTTGCAAGCCCAATTCGACCTACCCCCGACAACCCTAGCCGCCGACGAAACCGCCACTCAACACTCAACACTCAACACTCAACACTACGTCGCCTTGGCGGACGCGGCCCGTGCCGGCTTCCGGGCCAAGTTCTGGTATGCCGAGGGCGGCTACCTGTATGATGTGGTGGACGGCCCGGACCTGCCCGCCGACCGCAGCCTGCGACCCAATCAACTGTTTGCCCTGGCCCTCGAACCCGACCTAGTGGATGCCGCCCAGGCGCGCAGTGTGTTGGACGTAGTGCGTGCCCAGTTGCTGACCCCGGTGGGTCTGCGGAGCCTCGCACCCGATGATCCCCAGTTCGCGTCGGTCTATACCGGCGATCAGCCGCACCGCGACGCGACCTACCATCAGGGCATGGTCTGGACCTGGCTGATCGGCGCATACGGCGATGCCTGCCGCCGCTGGGAGGGCATGGATCGCGCCGGGCTGCTGGCGTTGCTGGCCCCCTTGCAGCGCCAATTGGCAATAGACTGCGCCGGCAACCTGAACGAAATCTTCCAGCCCCTGCCGCCTTACCTGCCCAAAGGCGGCTTCGCCCAGGCGTGGAGCGTGGCCGAGGTGCTGCGCCTGCTGGTCAGCGGCCCGCCGGAGCCGACATCTAGTGCGCGCGCAACAATAGAGGAATAGCGTGAATCTAGTGAGCTTCGGCCAAAGCCCCAGTGGTCGAGTTGTGCGTGTTGGGCGCGGTGAAGTAGAGTATCGGGCGTTTGTACCCCATCCTTTACCACCCGACCTTACGCTAACACCTGACCTCCTAATGCAATTATCACAGGCGGATCAGGCACTAGGTAAACTCGCTGGGTTCAGTTCCATGATGGCGAATTCCCAGCTACTACTTCGACCCTTCATTCACCGCGAAGCGGTCTTGTCTTCCCGTATCGAAGGCACACAAACGGGCTTGACCGATTTGTACGCTTATGAAGCAGGACAAGTAGCATCCCCGCACATCGCAGTGCCAAACGAGCAAGATGCCAATGAAGTCCTAAATTATGTGCGTGCGCTAGATTACGGCTTAGAACGGTTAGCTACGCTACCGATTAGTCTACGGTTTGTGCGCGAACTCCATGAGAAATTGATGCGTGGTGTCCGTGGCGATCAAGCTACGCCGGGTGAATTTCGTCATAGTCAGAATTGGATTGGACCGCCCGGCAGCACATTGAACACCGCGACCTTCGTTCCACCGCCACCACCAGATATGCTTGATGCGCTGGATGCTTTTGAGAAATATCTCCATCGCCCAGCCGAATACCCGGCTCTCATCAGGCTGGCTTTTGTCCACTACCAATTCGAGGCGATCCACCCCTTCCTTGACGGCAACGGACGGGTAGGTCGCCTGATATTGCCGCTATTATTGGTTCATTGGGATCTGCTGCCGGTGCCGTTACTGAACCTCAGCGCCTATTTTGAGCGCCACCGTGACCGCTACTATGACTTGTTATTAGCCGTAAGTCAGCACGGCGTATGGGATGAATGGGTCGCTTTTTTCCTGCAAGCCTTTACTGAACAAGCGAATGACGCAATCCAACGCGCGGCTGCGCTGCTTAGTCTCCAAAAACAGTGGCGTGATCAATTCACACAAGCACGCAGTAGCGTCTTGTTACTGCGTTTAATAGATCACCTGTTTGAATGGCCGATCTTAACTATAACAGATACTGCTGGTTATTTGGGCGTAACGTACAAGTCGGCTCAAGCGAACATTAATAAACTGGTGCAAGCAGAGATTTTGCAATCCAGTTCCCAGGTGTACAATCGAGCGTTTGTAGCCACCGCTGTGCTGCGTGTTATTCAGGATGATCCTGGTGTTTAAGTAGGTCAAATTTCCGTTTTGGGGCACAAACTCCAATTTGGGGCAACCAAATTGAAGTATGCTACAAATGTAGTATATCGCCGTTAGGGCTTAAGCAAGCGCAGAGTTTATGCGGTCTGCGAAACCTTGTCATTCTGCGCCCCCCACGTCCCGCAAGCTGTATTTTGCTAAAAACGTGTCGGCGTTGAGCGGTTGCAGACTGAGCAGGCGCGCGCGACGGTCGAAGGCGGGGCCGGCGAACAGGGGGATGCCCGTGCCGAAGATCAGCGGCTCAACCGTCAGCCAGAGTTCGTCTACCAGATCGGCGGCTAGGAAGAGCGCGTTGATTTGCGCGCCGCCGACCAGGGCGGCGCTCGTGTAGCCGCGCGCAGCTAAGTCGGCCAGCACGGCAGCGGGCGGGGCGGCGGTGAACTCGACCGTGCCGGGGATGCCCGCCTGGGCCGCCGGGGTGCGCGTCAGGACGATGTGCAAGCGACCGGGCAGCGGACGCGCCAGCGTCTGGTAGGTGCTGTGGCCCATGATCATCACGCCCGCTCGCCGCGTCTCCGCCCGAAACACACGCTTGTCTTCCGGCGAACTCCAGTCCGACAGGTGGGTGGCGTGGCGGGCGATTTTGCCGTCGAGCGACACGGCGGCCAATAGGATGACGCGCATGGGCTTTTGCCTCCCTCGTGCGTACTGCGTACTGCGTATTGCGTATTATGCACCAGTCCCTTGCTGGGGTGCAACGCGCCTTTGGGGACTGTGGGAGCGGCCTCCTGGCCGTGATGGGCTGCTGCACCGCGCTTTATGCGCGCCCTTCCTGACCAGAGTGGTAGGGGCAGCCTATCGCGGCCAGGAGGCCGCTCCC
>JALYUO010000250.1 GCA_030853735.1 Chloroflexota bacterium | reverse complement strand
GCGCTGCACATCGGGCGCGCCCACCCGATCTTCGGCATCGGGCTGGACCAGTTCCTCAACCAGTACCAGCAATATCTGATTGACGCGCATATCCAACTCGATGCCGACCACAGCGCCGAACGCTGGCTGTCACACCCCCACGATCTGATCTTGGATTGGTGGCTGAGTTTGGGTATAATAGGGTTGCTCGTCGCCGGTTGGATCGCAGTGCGGGCGGTCCGCGGCGCGCTCGTCTTGAGCCGGCGCACCGATGTCCGCACCGCCGCCCTGGCCCGTGCCGCGCTGGCCGGCCTCACCGTCGCCGCCGTCCACGGCCTCGTGGATAATGCCTATTTCCTGGGCGACCTAGCCCTCACCTGCTGGTTCTTCGCCGCCTTGCTACAACTGCTCTGGAAGACCGCGCCGGATCGCCTGCCCAGCCGCAACCGGGTCACGCGCAAACTCGACACGTTAAAAGTAAAACGTGGAGATGGTGTAAAGTACAGGACGGGGGAACGAGGATAGTGGGGCGTTTTATGCGTGTTAGAAGCCGGTATCAGTTGCCGCTGCTAGGGGTGCTACTGGGGCTGCTTGGGAGCTATAGCACCACAACTACGCTACAGACTTTAGAGATACTGTCCCTGGCTTTCGCGCCTAGCGGGAACGCGCTGGTGGTAGGAGGACTGCACTTCCCAGGCACGAAGGGTGCTACAGTCCAATTGTGGCACCCGCAGCGTCTCGACATCGCACCCCGCACCCTGCCGGAGCAAAATCCAGTCTACGCAACGGCGTTTAGTTCGGATGGGTATACCGTGGCAACCATTCACGGAGCATACGAGGTACGGCTCTGGAACAGTGCAGCCCCAAATACCGCACCCGTTATACTGGCTGAACATCTTATAGACTTGCCGTTGACCGCCATCCAGTTCAGTCCAAACGGCACCCTGCTCGTTGCCGGGGGAGCGGCCCCGAACATCAATATGCTGACCCTTGAATTTCCACTGTATGTCTGGGATATAGGCCAGCCCGCAGCGAAGCCGCGCCGCCTCAAAGGTCCAGACAGCGATGTAACCGGGGTAGCATTCAGCCCCGATGGACATTGGTTAGCGGCAGCGACAACTTTGCGGAAAGTGTACGTGTGGAATATGCGCCAAGCCGACGCGCCGCCGGTTGTGCTAGTGAGATCCGAAGGGGAGTACGGGGGAAGTATCGCATTTAGCAGCGACAATCATACCTTGGCAGCTGCCAGCCGCTACCTCGGCGATCCCAGAGGATCGAGTGATGATAAAGTGTTCCTGTGGGACGTGCGGCAACCCGCCGTTGCACCGAAGACAATTGATACACCGCAGTGCCATATTCGCGCATTAGCCATTGATCTCAACAAATCAACTGTGGCAGTAGGATGCTATGAAGGAACCATCGAACTATGGGATCTGTCGCGGACCACGGTACTGCCGGTTGTGCTCCACAGCGGGCAGTCGGCAGTTCAGGCCGTCGCGTTTAGCCCAGATGGGTATTGGCTAGCAACCGGCACCTCCAGCGGGGTATTACAGGTGCGGAATTTACAGCTGCCCGGCGCAACTCCAGCCGCCGTGAACGTTCCGTAACAGAGCAAGATCGGGGTCGCGCCGGATTTTTCACTGCGTTCAGAATGCCAGGAATTATAGGCTAACGACTTACGTTTTACGCAATACGCATTACGAAGGGGAACGCTTTGCACATCATCGTCGCCGGGGGAGCCGGGTTCATTGGGTCGCATCTGACCGCCGCGCTGCTGGCCGCGGGGCACCGCGTCACCATCCTTGACAACTATGTGACCGGCAACGCGCGCAACATCGCCGCGCTGCGCGCCAACCCGGCGCTGACCGTGATCGAGCACGACATCAGCCGCCCGTTGCCCGATCTGCCCGCCACCGAGCAGCTATACCACCTCGCCAGCCCGGCCAGCCCCGCCGATTTCAGCCGCATCCCGCTGCAAATCATGCAGACCAACAGCGTAGGCACCTGGAACCTGCTGGAATGGGCCGCGACGCACGGCGCACGGCTGCTCTACACTTCCACTTCCGAAGCCTACGGCGATCCGCTGGTCCACCCACAAACCGAAAGCTACTGGGGCAACGTCAACCCCATCGGCCCACGCGCCTGCTACGACGAGAGCAAACGCTTCGGCGAGGCGTTGCTGACCACCTATGTGCGCGAACGGGGCATGGATGCACGGCTGGTCCGCATCTTCAACACCTATGGCCCGCACATGAACCCGCAAGACGGGCGCGTGGTGCCCAACTTCCTCTCGCAAGCCATCACCGGCCGGCCTATGACCATCTACGGCGACGGGCGGCAGACGCGCTCGTTCTGCTATGTCGAAGATATGGTGCGCGGCCTGCGTGCGGTGATGGACGCGCCGCAAGCCGTGGCCTGCGGGCGGGTCTATAATGTGGGCAACCCCGACGAACGCTATATTATTGATTTCGCGCACCTGATCCGCGATTTGGCCGGGTCTGCGGTGCCGATTGAACACCGCCCCGCCCTGGCCGAAGACCCGGCGCAGCGCTGCCCCGACATCACGCGCATCCGCAGCGAGATCGGCTGGGAGCCGCGCATCGGCCTGGACGAAGGGCTGGGCCGCACGCTGGCCTGGTTTCGCAGTGTCCTCACGCCGACGAGTGTTTAGTGTTTAGTGTTTAGTTACGGGTTCTGAATTATGAGTTTTGCGTTTTGAGCAGGCGGGTTGCGGGGGCGCGAGTTCTGCTACCCGCGCTGCCGTTCCCCTGGTGGTATATTCCCCTGATCGTGGGGACGGCGGGCGTGGCGGCGGGGCTGCCGCCGGCGGTGGGGCTGGGTGTGGCCGGGGCGCTGGTGGGCGGCGTGCTGGTGTTGCGCCGGCCGGTCTGGGCGGTCTACGCGCTCATCCTCAGCGTGCCGGTGCAGCGCGAACTCTCCCTCAACGGCGGAGCCACGGCCACCCAGGCGATCATGGTGGCCCTCTTAGCCTCCTGGTGGGCCTGGACCGCCGTGCGCCGGCGGGCGATCCGCATCCCGCCTTTTGCCGTCGCGCTGGGGGTCTATCTGGTGGTGATGCTCCTCAGCCTGACCGTTGCCACCTCGCTGCCGGCCGGCGGCGCGGAGATCAGTCGCTGGGCGGTGGTCGTGCTGGCCTACCTCATCATCGTTAACACCGTCCACAGCCGCGCCCAAATCGGCGGCCTGATCGCCTGCTTCCTGGCCGGCGCGCTGGGCGAAGCGCTGGTCGGCATCTGGCAGGTCCGCACCGGGCAGGTGCCGCCCTCGTTTTTCGTCGGCCAGGGCCACGCCACCGAAGATCTCGCCCCGCGCGCCTTCGGCACCATCGGGATGCCCAACTCCTACGCCGGCTACCTCAACCTGACCCTGCCCCTCGCCCTGGCCCTCAGCGCCTACGCCCTGGTCTGGGCGCTGCGCTGGTGGAGGCGCGCCGACCTCTCCCCCCAACCCCCTCCCCTAAAGGGGGAGGGGCCGTCTAGCTCCCCCTCCCCCGCTATGGGAGGGAACTGGTCGCCGCAAGCGGACAAACTCCCTCGCCCCCGCAGGGGAGAGGGTTGGGGTGAGGGGCGCACGCTGCTACCCTCCCAAACTGCGGGCCGCTTACCGCCCTCAGACGAGGTACACCTGCCGGGGCGTGACCAAGCGACCAACGTGCCCCCCTCACCCCAACCCTCTCCCCTGCGGGGCGAGGGAGCTAGGCTTGCACTCTCCCCCTCCCTTCGTAGGGGAGGGGGTCGGGGGGTGAGGTCGGTCGCCGCCCTCGCCCTAACCGCCGGGACCGCGCTCATGCTAGTGGCCCTCGTCCTCAGCTACTCGCGCGGCGGCTTTGTCGGCTTGGCGGTGGGCGTGGGGGCGATGGCGGTGGCGCTGGGGCGGCGCGGCTGGCCGATCCTGGGGACGCTGGCGGCGGGCACGCTGATCGCCGCCGGGCTGATCTATGCCGGTCTGTTCCCGCGTCCCCTAGTCGAGCGGCTGAACAACACCCTCAGCCAGTTGCAAATCTATGACGTGCGCGGCGCAGAGTGGAACGCCGACACGTTCGCCCAGGTCGAGCGGCTGGCCCACTGGCAAACAGCGGGCAATATGTTCCTATCGAACCCCGTGCTGGGCGTGGGCATCGGCAACTTCAACACCGATTTCTTCCGTTTTTCCATCGCCGGCTGGCCCAAATCGGCCGGCCACGCCCACAACTACTATCTCCAGGCGTTGGCCGAAACCGGCGGGCTGGGGCTGCTGGCCTACCTCGGCGTGTTGGCGGCGGCGGGGTGGGGCGGCTGGCGGGCGGTACGCGGGGCGGTGCGCGCCGGGCGCGGTTGGGACAGCGCCGTGCTGATCGGCGCGTTCGGCGTGTTCGTGGCGATCATGTCCCACAGCATCTTCGAGGATCTGCACGTCCTGAACATGGGCATCCACTGGGCGGCGGTGATCGCCCTGTTCACGCTGGTGCCGCGACTCGCCGCGCCACAACAGGAGGCAAGCACATGACCGTACTCGTCACCGGCGGCGCGGGCTTCATCGGCTCGCATACCGTAGACCGCCTGCTGGAGCGCGGCGAACGGGTGATCGCGCTCGACAACTTCAACGATTACTATACCCCCACCCGCAAACGGGCCAACCTAGCCGCCGCACTCACCAACCCGCAGTGCAGCGTGGCCGAAGTAGACTTGCGCGACAGCGCGGCGGTGAACGCGGTGTTTGCCGCCGCCGCCCACACCGAGCCGATCACCCGCATCATCCACCTGGCGGCGATGGCGAATCCGCGCTACTCCCTGGCCCACCCCCGACTCTATATAGATGTGAACGAGGTCGGCACGCTGCACCTGTTACAGGCGGCGGCGCAGTATGAGGTTGAGGTGGTCGTGCTGGCCTCTTCGTCCTCCATCTACGGCAAAGACGCGCCGATGCCGGTCTCGGAGACCACCCCGACGGATCGCCCGGTGTCGCCCTACGGCTTCACCAAAAAGGCGATGGAGGTCATGGCCTACACGTTCCACCACCTCTACGGCCTCAACATCAACCTCTTGCGCTTCTTCACCGTCTACGGCCCGCGTGGGCGGCCCGATATGGCCGTCTACCTGTTCACCGATGCTATCGCGCACGGCCGCCCGCTCACGCTGTTCGGCGACGGCAGCGAGGGCCGCGACTATACCTATGTGGACGACAATGTGCGCGGCGTAGTCGCCGCCGCCTACCGGCCGCTGGGCTACCGCATCTTCAACCTGGGCAACGCCCACCCAGAGAGCAACCGCCGGCTGATCAGCATCATCGAAAGCGCGCTAGGCCACCAAGCGATCATCGAATACAAGCCGTTTCCCGCCTCCGATCCGCGCCTCACCTTCTCCGACACCACGCTGGCCGGCCAACTGCTCGACTATCAGCCGCGCACCCGCCTGGACGAAGGCGTGCCGCGCTTCGTCGAATGGTATGTGCGCGAGGTCGGGCCGCCGACCTAACCCCCCCAACCCCCTTCCCTACAGAGGAAGGGGGAGTCTACAGGGTAGTGTTCCTCCTAGTACGCACCAGAGGATCGTGCGTCTCGCTCCCCCTTCCTTCGTAGGGAAGGGGGTTGGGGGGTTAGGTCGGCGGCGCGCCAAGGCCCACGCGGCGGCAACAATTCCCGTTTTCGGGTATAATTCTACGCTATAGTCCGGCCCCTGCCCGGCACTCAGTTTGCGCCGCAGCGGATGCACCCATCAGGAGGACACATCTATCAACGAGTCGCAGTCCTTACCAGAGCGCAGCGCGCTAGATAGG
>JALYUO010000244.1 GCA_030853735.1 Chloroflexota bacterium | reverse complement strand
GGCGCGGTCCACCTGGCAACCGAGCCGAACACCGGGCCCCGCGGCAGCGAAATCGGCGCGGGCACCGGCGCGCTGGTCGGCGGCCTGATGGGTGTGCCGGGCGGTCCTATCGGCATGGCGATTGGCGCGACGCTGGGTGGCGCACTCGGCGGAGCCAGTGGCGAGATGGTGCAAGATGCCACCGAAGAGATCATCGAAGAACACCATTTGGTGGAAGAAGCCGCGCAAGAAGAGGCTCAGGACGCTGCAACTGCCGCCGCCGCACCCGTAACGACCGCCGCCGCCCTGCCGCACGATGTGCCTCCTGCGCCACCGCCCGCCGACCCGTTGCCGGCTGCAGCGGCCGTGACCGTGGCTCCCACTGCGGACGCGACGGCGCTGACCGACCCTAGCCCCTATCGCGGCGCAGGCGAGGCCGCCCGCCAAGCTGCGGCACTGGACCTCGCGCCCCCGGCAGAAGCGGCGGAGCGCGACCTACCCCTTGCCGCAAGTATCGATCACGGACCGGACGGCACGGCCAGCGATTATCGTTCGGGCGGCGCCGGCCCCCGTGGAGGAGACCTCAATGATCAGTAACGCGCGCGACGATAGGCAACCGGTTCAGGATACCACCGACCGCAACCCCGACGATGCGGGAGCCGCGCCCGGCGTGAGCGATGCCGGCAGCACGGGCCGCGCCTTCGGGACGGGCATGATGGGCGCAGGCACCGGCACCAGCATTGGGCCCAGCCGCGGCAACACCGGCCCCGGCACCGGCAGCGATGCCCTGGAAGCCAGCTATGGGGCCGAGCCGCCCACCACGCTGGGCCAGATGGCCGGCGCGAGTGACACGCCCGACCAGGGCGGCAACGCCACGCAAGCCACCGACCCCGCCTTCCAGCAAGCCGCCCGCGCAGTGGACCCCGCCGCCACGCACTCACCCGCCGGCCCCACTGCCTCCGAGCCGTTGACCAGCACCGCCGGCACCGGCGACAACGACATCCCGGCGGAGACCGAGCGGTAGGGCAGCAAGCGTAAAACGTGCAACGTAAAGCGAGGGTAGTGGGTCATTAGTCATCCCGCAGCGTCCATGCCGACTTGACAGAGCGCGGTAACGGCGCTACAATCTAGGTGGGGAATAGCGACCTAGCTAGAGGAAGCCACCGTGCCCGATCAAAGCCCGCATGAGGCGGATAAGCCCGCCGCGAGGTCCAAAGCACCGACCACACGACCGACATGGCCGCACCTAACGCGCCTGTGGCGGGTGGCCGATGGAACGCTCCTAGCCACCCTGACCGGCCATACCGACCAGGTAACCAGTGTGGCGTTCGCCCCTGATGGGCAGACCCTCGCCTCCGGCTCCTGGGACGGCACGGTGCGGCTGTGGGGTGTGCCACCGTGACTAGCACTGCTAGGTCAGACCAGGAATCGCGTACCGTGGCCGACTCGGGTCGGCCCTGCGTCAGTTACTCCGTATTTCGCAAGGCACCTCCGTACTACACGCAGGCGGAGCGGCTGGCCCACACCACGCCGCAGCCCTGGCTACGCTGGCACTACAGCCCAGCTGAGTGGGAAGCCTTCAACCAACAAAAGCAGGCGGATTTAGCAGAAGGAGGTCGGCAAGCGACCCTAGTTACCGCAGTCTTTGCCGCAGCTCTGATCGGGGCTGGGTTGGGTTGGCACAAAATGGATAATTATGCCGCGACAGGACCGGCAATACTCGTCATGTGGGGTATTGCGTTCTTTTTTGTTGTCTTAGTGTTGGTTATAAATTATTTCGTCGAAAAAGCGCGCTATAAAGAACGTGAAAGCGGATCCTACTTAGTAATCATCAGCCCTTTGGAGCTTCAGCAAGGCCAAGTGACTGTCCGGCTGTTCGATGAATACACGTTTTGCACCCGGATTCGGTTGGACCAGCGCAGGACTCCGGCCCGCTTGAACTTTAGGGTGTGCAAAGTGGGGCGGGGCTCGTACACGACCCTTCCCGTCACCGTGCCCATCCCGCCGGGGCAGGAGGCCGAAGCGCGTGCGCTGGTGGCCCGCTTCCAGCATGAAATCTTCGACGCGCTGGACAGCGACCCGGTGCCCACGCCGCCCGCCCCCTCCAGTGGGATCGCGCCGCCCCGCCGTGCCAAGCCCCGTCCGCCGCCGCGCCACCACCGGCGATAGCGACTACAGGAGATGAACACGCAATGGGAGCAGACATAAAGCGCAGTCCAGGGGCCACTTACTGGGCCGATTGGCAGTACACGCCGGACGAGTGGCAGCACTTTAACCAATTAGAGCAACGCCATACTTGGCGCTTGGCCGCGCAGCAGATAGGACTCGGAGTTACGGTGGCCCTTCCACTTGGCATTGTGGAAGGCTTTTTTGGATTTTCTAACAATGACAGCCAGAACAGCATCGTAATAGGGCTGGGCGTGCTATCCTGCTTCTTTGGGTTTATGCTACTCATGGGTCTGGGGCGTGCATTACGGAAGTATAGCTTCGGCCAAGAACTACAGATAGCGCGCCGCCAGGGGTCGCGTGCGATTCGCATCAGCCCCAAAGCTATCTGCATGGGGTCTAGGGAGTTTTTGCTGATCGGAGGCTATAAGCCGCGCGAATTGGTCAGTGTCACCCTGCGGCTTTCGCAGCCGGCCGTGCTGCAATTTGCCACCATCGCGGCCAAACGCACCCTTTCTGAGTGGCGCTACGACATTTGGGTGCCGGTGCCGGCGGGCCACGAAGCCGAGG
>JALYUO010000223.1 GCA_030853735.1 Chloroflexota bacterium | reverse complement strand
CCAAAGTAGGGCGTATATAAAGGTGATCGCCCCACAAACGAGGCAAAATCACCCCTATGAGAAGTGCGGACCCGCTGATCCGACCTTGCCACGGTGGAAATCGGCAGTGGCGAGTCGCTCGACGGGCCAAATCGGCCAAACCGTGCGTCTGTTTAGCCGCCAAAGCTAGGGCTAATTGTGCATAGACTCTATTACTAATTTACTTGAAAGGAAACTCTACCATGTCGCGCACAAACAGTTTACTGGCGCAGGGTGTCATCCAGGATCACCCGATTGAAGTCGCCCTGTTCGACCGCACCGGCCCGATTACCCTGGTCTGGTTAGTAATCCGGCTCTGGCTAGGCTGGCAATGGGTGGAGGCCGGGCTGGAAAAGATCAACAATCCGGGCTGGATGAACGGCAACGCGCTGGCCGGCTTCTGGCAAGGCTCGATCAGTTCGTATGGCAAGCCGCACTCCAACGTGGCTTACGACTGGTATGTGGGCTTCCTGCAAGGGCTGTCCGGCGGGCACGCAGAAAGCTGGTTCGCCCCGTTGGTGGCCTACGGCGAATTGCTGGCCGGCATCGCCTTGATCGTGGGCCTGTTCACCGGCATCGCGGCCCTGGCAGCGGCCTTCCTGAACTTCAACTTCATGCTGGCCGGCTCGTCAGGGGTCAACCCGGTCTACTTCATGCTGGCAATCTTGCTGGTGATGGCCTGGAAGAACGCCGGCTGGATCGGCCTAGATCGCTTCGTGTTGCCCAAGCTGGGTACGCCGTGGCACGCCGGGGCTATCTTCCACCGCACACCGCCCGCCAATCGTACCATCGCTCCCGAAGCCTGATCACGGGCTGGGGGGTACAGCGGAGCAGCCGACCATCGCACGTCGGCTGCCCCGCCGCTGCTAAGTAGCGACGTAATCACGCCGGCGGCGTTGCGCCCCACGCCCCGGAACCCACAGCAGGAGTCAGGCACTCGTCAACGAGTTGCAGGAAGTGCCGGACATCCAGCGTTTTGGTCTGGTAGGCGTAGCGTTGTACCGCGTAGGTCAGTCCGCGCTGCTTGCAAGACGCAATACAACAGGGGTCCGCACCGGAGATGCGCGGTCCCTGCGGTTATACCCCGACTCCCGCGCCACCCCCATTCAGCTGGCACTGCCCTGTTTATGAACCGGGGGTGCGCTGGACTTTAGCGCCGCCATCGGGTAAAATGGATTGCTAAAGCAGACTCTGCCGAGCGCGCCACTGCCCGCGCGCACCGAGTACAGGAAAGGATTTATTCAGCCCATGAAACTGACGGGTCTTGATCAGCGGCTGGAAGGTAAGCTCAAAGAGCTGTACGACCGCCACCTCGAACGCACCGCAAAGATCGATTGGAGCTACCACTCCTTTATTCCCTGGGAGCGGGGCCGTAACTTCAACACCGATCCCTGGTCGCCGGAGCAGGTGACGATCTCGCCGGAGCTGTATGTCGCGGTTGAGACCGCGTTGCTCACCGAGGTCAACTTGCCCTGGTTCACGACCGGGCTGGTAGAGATTTTCCGCGGCTCCCTGGAAGTGATCCAGGATTTTATTCGCACCTGGACCTCCGAAGAAGACCAGCATTCCGATGTGCTGCAAACCTACCTGCTGGTGACGCGCAACGCCGACCCCGTGCGCCTGAGCAAACTCCGCAAAACGGTGGTCCGCAACGCTTGGACCCCCGGCACGGCCAGCCCCTTCGTCGGCATGGTCTACACCGCTGTGCAGGAGCTTTCGACCCAGGCATATTATGTCAATGTGGCGCGCAAAGCCGACACGGAAGATCCGATGCTGGCGACGATTCTGCGGCGCATCGCCAAAGACGAAACGCTGCACTATACCTTCTACCGCGATGCCGTCAAAGCCCATCTGGAACTCAATCCCAACCTGATCGAGGATGTGGCCGAGGTGTTAGTCAACTTTGCCATGCCGGGCTATTTGATGCCCGACTTCAAGGCGCGCATTGATGTGATCGCCCAGCACGCCAATTACGGCGTGGCAGAGTTCTACCGCCAGGTGGTCTCCGTCCTCATGGACCTCTGGGATGTGCGGCGGCTGCAACCGACCACACCGGAAGCGCTTACCAGCCTCACCCGCCTCAATAAGCACGTAGACTGGATGGCCCGCCTCGCCAACATCGCCGACAAACGCAAGGAACGCATGGTGGCCGCTGCCGGCGGCGCGTAAGCCGGAGACCCCCGCCCGCCGCACGACAACGCCCTGGCCTTTTGCTGGGGCGTTGTCCATGCCGAGGAGGGCTATGAAAGCAAACGCACGGGGCGGGATCGAGGCACAGCCGTGAACAGGAGGAAGCACGCATGGAGACATGGCCGGAACTATCGTATGCCGCATGGGCCGACACCCGCGACACGCTACAGCTATGGACGCAGATGGTGGGCAAAGTGAAGCTGGAGCTGTGCCCTTTCGTCAACCAGTGGTGGGAAACCGCGCTCTACCTGACCGCCCGTGGCCTGACCAGCGGCCCCATCCCCTGGCACGGAGAGAGTTTTGAGATCGACTTCGACTTTCTGGCCCAGCGGCTTATCATACGTGTCGCAGACGGGGGGAGCGCGGAGCTAACGCTAGAGCCGCGCACTGTGGCCGACTTCTATCGCCTGTTCATGGCCGCGCTGGCTTCGCTCGGCATCACCGTCACCATCACGACCCTGCCCAGCGAACTGCCGAACCCTATCCCTTTTGACCAAGATACCACGCACGCCGCCTACGATGGAGCTGCGGCCCACCGCTGGTGGCGCGTCATGCTGGCGGTGGGCCGCGCGATGGAGCGCTTTCGCACGCCCTTCCACGGCAAAAGCAGCCCAGTGCAGTTTTTCTGGGGTGGCTTTGATCTAAACGCCGCACGCTTCAACGGCCGGCCGGCCCCGCCGCCGTCTTCCGGCGGCCGCATCATGGCGTTCGGCGAAAACGAGGCGAACTTCGCCTTCGGCTTCTGGCCGGGCGACGGGCGCTTCCCCCATGCCGCCCTCTACGCCTATATCGTTCCACCACCAGAGGGTCTCGCGTCCACCGCGATCCAACCCAACGCGGCGCGTTTCGACACAACGCTGGGCGAGTTTATCCTGCCATACGAGGATGTGCGCCAAGCTGCGTCGCCGGACGCAGCGATTGACCGCTTCTTCCAGAGTACCTACGAGGCAAGCGCCACCCTGGCGGGCTGGGATCGGGCAGCGTTGGAAGGCAACGTGCCGTCGCTGCGCCGGCAGTGATAGCAAGGGCCAATGGCGCACTAGCGTGGCCGCTTGTGCGTGCCGACCGCCCATTTGCAAACTGCGGCCCGGCACGCATCCCATTTTGAGTTGATCTTATTACTGGCGCGGTCATGTTAGGCGGATCGCGGTCGCGGCGGTGCCAATGGGGTCAGCAGTTGCCGAGGGCGAGATGACTCAAGTTCCACAGAGCATTGGCAACTCCCGCCTGCGTCAAGGCGAGTTCGACGCTGATAATCCCCACTAAAATCAGCCCGGTCCACACCGTTGGAGCGAGCGGGATCGTCAGCGGCGCGGGTTGGCCCAGCAGCGGGTCGCTGCGCGTCAGCAGCGTGACCAGCAATCTCACCCATTGATAACGCTGGGCTGGAGCTGGAGGGGGACGAGCGATTCACCGTCGGCGCTCTGGCGCAGCAGGCGCGGCAATTGGGCGGCCGTGAAGTCCTGGCCTTCAAGATGCGTGTAGACCTCAGCGGCGGGAGTTAACGTTACGAAGAGACGGTCCAGCTGGACCTACAGTGCCGGCCGGCGCGCTTTCCCGTGCCACTGAACAGCGGTACGCCAAGCGGTAGCGCGGAGCCCGCCCGCCCACGCTGGTCCATAGTAGGACTTTGCACGAGCCATAATTGGGCCGCGAAAACCCTTGACAACGGGTGGGAGCTGGAGTATAATGGCAAAGCAGTCGGGAGTGACCAACTGCAAACAAACAATGGAGACTGAGCCAAGCGTATGCTGAAGAGCTTGCCCATCAACTAAATAAGTCCACTGGAAAAGCCCAATAGCGTGTACGTGAGGCTTGAACAGTGTTCGGGCCTCTTCTCTTTGTCTCTTTCGCACTTTCGACAGTCTGATACGCCGATTGAACCCCTGCCGCTTGGCTGCCGAGACAGTCGAGCGCCGGTGGTTCACCGGGTCCGCCCCTCCGCCTCGCGGAGCAGTACGCGGTGTACCTTCCCAACCACATACGTTTAGCTGACATCAATCAGTCCAATTGGGGTAGTAGTCTCCTGATTGGGCCTTGCAACCGCTGTTTCGATCTTGTCCCTGGCCTCGCCGGGCAGGAAGAGAGATGGGAACTAGCGCGGTCGGTTCCGTTTTGGTCCGCCTCTACCGCTCACCCGGTGCTGCTCATGCGCGCAGCGCGGCGGACCGAAGCCCTGGTTGGAACCGCCACAAACTACTACAGGCACAGGGTGGATGCCTGGGCGTCGAGTG
>JALYUO010000537.1 GCA_030853735.1 Chloroflexota bacterium | reverse complement strand
CGGTCGGCGGCACCGCTGTGTTTGTCGGCGTAGTAGTCGCACCGCCGCTGACGATGATAGTCGCCATCATACTGCTGTGGATCGCGCAGTGATAGGCATAGGTGCCGGCTATAGTGAAAGTGAAGCTGCCTTGTTGCCCGTTCGTCAGGTTGCCGGTATTGAAGGCGGCCGGCGTGCCAGGGTCACTGGTGGCGGTATGGGTAGCGTTATCGGTGTTGGTCCATCGCACTGTGTCCCCAACATTGATCGTGAGGGGAGTAGGGCTAAAGGCGAAACCCGCAATGGTCACATCAACGATGACGTGCGGCGTGTTCGGATCGCGCGACACATCCAGGGGGCGCACGAGGCTGGCGGCGAGGGCCGCCGCTGCTCCGCCGTGGGTATGCGCGGCTGCGGCAGGGGTACTGCCGCCGGCCATGAGCATGGCAGCCAGGATGGGCAGGCCAAGCGCGGCCACTAAGCGCCCGCCGGCCTTGGCCTGCCGGGGCGAGAATTGGGCGAAAAACGACATAGAACAAACTCCTTCTTGTGCGCTACAAAACTGAGAGGGGACAGGTGCAGATACTACATACCCTTACAATGCGGTAGCCGACGCAAAAGTATCGGGTGCGGCCCGCACATTATAGCACAGTTCGCCTGTTGGTGCCTGAACAGCGGGCGGCGGTAGCTGTACTAAGATCAGCCGCGCCCACTGCACCGTTACGCTCAAACACGGTGGTGCGTCATACGGTGGCCCGTCGCCCCGTGACTCCCCCGCACCGCCGCCGGGGAGCGGGGGTTGGGTGGTGAGGGGCGGCGCACCACCGTATGACGCGCACCCCACGGACGAATATCTATATACGACAAACGACCACACCGTTGCGCTAGGGAACATTATGTGCCGGATCTGCGTCTGTCGTATGGTGAATTTGGGCACCAGCCGTAACGGACGCGGCCCCGCCGGCAATAATGCTTGGTGTAACTCGCGCCGGGATGCGCTTGACAGGCCCAAAAACCCCCCCTATAATCCGAGAGAAACTGGTCCCAATTCCGTGCAACCAGAACCGATCCCCTTCGTTGATATTGGCAGAAGGGGGTGGCGCGTGGTGGAAGGATTCGCATTAACCGTGGCGCTTGACGAGACCAACTGGATTGCCCGCGCCCGCCAGGGCGACGCGGCGGCCTTTGAGGCCATCTATCAGCGGTATGAAAAGCGCATCTACAGCTTTGTCTATCGCATGATGGGCAACGCCGAAGATGCCGCCGATCTGACGCAAGATACCTTTGTCAAGGCATATCTCGCCCTGGCCCGCACCACGCCCGACCTGAATGTATCCGCCTGGTTGCACCGCATCGCCTCCAATGCCTGCCTCGACGTGTTGCGCCGTCGCAAGTTGATCCAGTGGTTGCCGTGGGAGGTGTTTGACACCAACCCGGCCATGGAACCCGCCGCGCCCGACGACCCGGCCGGGGCGTTTTTACGCCAGGAAACGGAAGGCGAAGTCCAACACATCCTAACCTTGCTCTCGCCTAAGCACCGCACCGCCCTGGTGCTGAAAGAATATCAGGGGCTGTCGTGCGATGAAATCGCGGAAGTGATGAAAACCTCGCGCTCGGCGGTCAAATCGTTGCTGTTCCGCGCCCGCGAGGAGTTTCGTCAGGTGAGCGAACGCGAAAAGCACAAAGTGAGTAAATTGTCATGAACTCGCCGCATATCGGAGCCTTGCTCTCGGCCTACCTAGATGGGGAAACCACCCCCACGGAACAGGCGCTGGTGGAACGCCACCTGACGACCTGCTTGGACTGTGCGCGCACCCTGGCCGAGTACCGCAGCTTCGGCGGGGGCATTCGCGGCCTGTCGCGCCCAACTCCCCCCAGCACGCTGCACCGCGATGTCTGGACCGCTATCGAGGCGCGCCAGGGGCGACCCGTCTGGGGGCAGTCGCTCAGTGGCGTGCTGCGCTTTGGCGCGGTCATGGCGGTGCTGCTGCTGGCGGCGGCGATCTTGTTCAACGTCTTCCGCCCGCAAGGGGCCGTCGCGGCGGCGCAGATGATCTACCCCCGGCCCGACCAAACCGATGCCGGGAAAAACAGCATTGTGGTGATTGATTTCACTCGCCCCGTGGCGCAAGGCCAGGATCTGGGCGCGCTGGTGGTGGTGGACAACACCACCGCCAAAACGCGCGAACCGTACCTGGATCGCCAATTGGCGGCGGACGGCCGGGAACTGCAAATCCAACCGTTGGATGCTCAGGGCCAGACCCAATGGTGGCTGCCGAATACCCACTATGCCGTCAGTGTGCTGACCGGCACCCTGTTTACCGATGGTAGCCGTTTGGATCACGCGCTCAGTTGGCAGTTCACGACCGGCGAGTCGCTGAACACCGTCACCCCGACGGCAACCGACACGCCGACGGCGACCGATACGCCGCTGCCCACCGCAACGCATACGCCGCTGCCCACCGCGCCGGCCCCGCCGCCGCAGGCCACGCCGCTGCCACCGACCGCCGTAGCAATCCTACCGACCGCGCCGCCGGTCGTTATCACCGAGACCCCACTGCCGGTTATCGCCACAGGCACCAGCGCGCCGGGTCGCCCATCGGCGGTGCCGACCGCCGTGCCGGCGAAGCTGACGACAACGGTGGCTCCGCCGACCGCGACTGTGCCCCTGCCACCGGCCACGGTGACGCGCGTGGCGGCCACGGC
>JALYUO010000154.1 GCA_030853735.1 Chloroflexota bacterium | reverse complement strand
GCATTAAGCGGCGCGGTAATCGTTACCGGCGTGTTGAAGTCATGGAAGGTCATGGCATAGTTCAGGCTCACGGTAACCGGATTGGTCGTATCGGGCACATTCGCCGTCAGCGTGAGGGTCAGCTTATGCAGATACTGATCACTGCTGCCGACCCAGAAGGAGAGATTCATTTTGATGCTGTTATAAATCGCCGCTGTCTGCGGATCGGGGGCGGGCTGCCCAGCCGCCGCCAGCAGCTTCGGCACGTCCACATCGGCATCATAGCGGCTGGTGGCGATGCCGTTGACCGTATCCGGCATGGCTGGGCCGATATGCAACGCCGAGCCGAAGGCGCTCAGGTCGGGCATCCCACTGTTGCTCATGCTGCCTACGCCGGGGAGGCCACTCAGACCAGGAATGCTACCCATGCCGCTTGCTGCGGCGATGTCCAGCACTTCCCACGGGCCGTCGCCGGTTTTCGTGTATACCTTGCCGTCTTTCGTAATCACGCTGGTGGTGGTCGCGCCGGCAGAGGTGGCGAGGCTCAAATCAAGTTGCGAGTCGTGGCCGGCGGTGGCACCCGCGCCACTGATGGTCAGGGTTTGGCCGTTCACCATCGCCGTGCCGTTGATGTCGAAGCGGGCCGAGGTCGGCTGCTGAATCGTCGGCAGACCAGGCACGGATTGTGCGGCGGCGGGTCGTGCTCCGCCGATCAGCAGCGGGCCGACCAGCAACAGCGCCGGCAACAGGGTTTTGAGCAGTTTAGGCATCACAAGGGTACTCCTTCACTAACCATATAAATAACGCTTCACGCAATTTCCAGACGATCCAGCGGGCTAGTAGTTATAGCCCTGGAAGATCGTGATCACAATATAGCCGACAATGCTCACCGTGACCGCCGCATAGAGCACCATCAGATAGATCGGCATGGGACCGTTGGCTTCTTGCTGTACGCCGGCAAAATCCTCCACATTACGACCCAAGTCGTTGGGCAACCGCTTGCGGTCGCGGCCCATCCAGGCGGCCAGGAAAATGGTGGCGGCGATGATGACGATCCATAGCCAGAGGAAGGCTTCGCCCGGCAGGTTCCAACTCCAGGGTTTGAACACATCCTGATCACTCGGTGGCATCGTGTCCTCCTTTCCTTTTAGGGCCGCTTTGTCGGATTGCCGGCGGACCAGGGATGGACCGGCAGCAGATCCAGATCCGGTGCATCGTCAAGCATCCGGTACTTGGCCTCTTCGATGTTGCTGAACTGTCCGGCGCGATAGGCCCACCACATCGCCAGCGCCGCGCCGACCATCGTGACCATGCCGGCCAAGAAGATCGTCAGCGCCATAGACATCTCATCGCCGCCCAGGTTGTCATGCGCGTAGGCCGGCGCGCCCAGGCTCATCAGCACCCCCAGCAAGCCGCAGGCCAGCCCCAGCCGCGCCGCTCCATATATCCAGCCTCTCATCATGGTGCCCACCTCACTCTGGTCGTCAGTCGCCGGTCGTCAGTCGTCAGTCGTTAGAACTAAACACTAAACACTAAACACTAAACACTAAACACTCGTCATCCTTCCGTCAGCGCGTCACCGTGCCGGTGGGGGCGGCGACGGGAGTAGCCGGGCCGGCGGCTCCGTTACCCGACGCGGGGGGCTGCGGCGTGAGCATATCGCGCAACGGCGTGAGTTGGATCGGCTTGTAGTCGGGCGCGCTGACCATCATATCGGCGGTCGGCTCGCGGTTGATGCCGCCTTTGGGAACGGTCCGCAGGAAGTTGGTCACATCCCAGATGTCGTTGACCGTCAGGATGTCGCCCCAAGCCGGCATGGCCGTACCATCTACGCCGTACAGGATCGCGTCGTACATCTCGCCGTCGCTGAACAGATATTGCGCGTTGATGTCGGTGAAGTTGCGCGGGGTCGGGTTGTTGATCCAGCGTTCCGCCGGGCCTTTACCGTCACCCTGCAAGCCGTGGCAGCCGACGCAGTTGGTCAAGAAGACCGTTTTGCCGTGCAACAGCGACCGCTGCGTGGCATCTAGCGGGTTCTTGACGTTGCGCCAAGTGGTCGGGAACCACTCGTGGATAATGTCCTGATTGCCTTTGGCGCGCTCGTTCAGCAGCTTTTGTTTGAGCGTCGTCTGGCGGGCCACGCGATCATCGGCGGCCCGCCCGCCCAGCGACTGCACATAGGAGATCAGTTGGCCGATCTCAGCGTTGGGCAGGTCGTTGGTATAATAAAAGCTGAACTGCGGCATGATGGACTTGGGATAGGTGTAGCGCGGATTGTTGAAGTGGGCCAGGTGCCACTCGTCGGGGTGAACGCCGCCCTCCTGCGACAGGTCGGGGCCGGTGCGCTCGGTGCCCAGC
>JALYUO010000153.1 GCA_030853735.1 Chloroflexota bacterium | reverse complement strand
GAGTGTTGAGTGTTGAGTGTTGAGTGTTGAGTGTTGAGTGTTGAGTTGGCGATGGCACGGAGACGGGTTATAGGTTCCGTCGGTATTCCGCAATCCGCAATCCGCAATCCGCAATCCGCAATCCGTCTCACTCCGGCGTGACCTCCAGCGCGCGGCCACTGACCGCCTTGAACACCAGCAGCACGGTGAACGAGGTGAGAATCAGCAGCGCGGACAGGATGATCGCCACGTTCACATCCGCTTCCAGCGCGGTGTAGATCGCCAACGGCAACGTCTGCGTGCGAGCGGGGAAGTTGCCCGCGAACAGGATCGTTGCGCCGAACTCGCCCACTGCACGCGCCCAACCCAGGATTGCCCCGCCGGCCAGACTGGGCGCGGCCAACGGCACGACGATGTGGCGGAAAGTGGCCCCGGTGCCCGCGCCCTGCGTGGCCGCCGCGTCCAGCAGTTCGTGCGGCACGCCCTGGAAGCCGGATCGTGCGCTCTTGATATAAAACGGCGCGGCCACAAACGTTTGCGCCAGCACCACTGCCGCCAGCGTAAACGCCACATCGCTATTCCAGTTGTGCAGCAACGTGCCCAGTGGCGTGCGGCGGCCAAACGCGAACAGCAGGGCCACCCCGGCCACTGCCGGCGGCAAGACTAGCGGCAGTTCCAGGAGCGTCTCCAATAGCGCCTTGCCGCGAAACTGATAGCGGCCCAGCCCATAGGCCAGCGGCGTGCCAAACAGCAGCATCAGCCCCAGACTCACGCTGCTGCTGATCGCGCTCAACCGCAACGCATCGCGCACCGCCGGCAGGCTCAGATAGTGGCCTAGCTCGCCCAACGGCACGCGCAACAGCAAGGCCAGCAGCGGCAGGCTGAGGAAGGCCACACCCACCGCGCTGACCAGCGCCAGCACCGCGCCGCCCAGCACCCTGGTCCAGGCTACCGGGGCCACGCGCGCCGACGCAAGGGGGCGCACTATGGCCCGCCGCCGGCCGCGCCGAAGCCGTACTTGCTTAAGGTCGCTTGGCCCTCGGCGGCAAGGATATAGCGCAGCCAGGCTTGCGCCGCCGCCGCATGAGGCGCGCCTTTCACGGCGGCAATAGCGTAGGTAGCAATCACGTTATACTGCGTGGGGATGGGCAACGTTTTCACCGGCGGCACCGACCCCGTAGCCCCGGCGTTGGCAGCCTGCGCGTCGGTAGCATAGACAATGCCTGCATCCACCTCGCCTAATTGGACGCGCGTCAGCACCTGACGCACATTGCTCTCGCGGCTCACCACGTTCGCCAATGCCTGGACCTTGAAAGCCGCACCGTAAGCCGGGTCTGCCGCCAGCTTGTCCAGCACTTGGCCGCTGTAATTGCCGACCGGTACGCTGGGATCGGCTAGCGACAGCTTCACGCCGGGCCGGGCGAGGTCATGCAGCGTGCGGATACCCGCTGGGTTGTCGTTGGGCAACACCACCACCAACGCATTGCGCGCCAGTTCCTGGGGACTGCCGTCAATCTCGCCCGCCGCCACCGCTTTATCCATGTTGGCTTTGTCCGCCGAGGCAAACACATCGGCGGGTGCGCCCTGACTTAACTGCGCCACCAGTTGCTGCGAGCCGGCAAAGTTGAATTGGATGTCACCAACCGTCGGGTTCGCCACCTTGAACGGCCCCCCGGCAGCAGTGAACACGTCTTTGAGTGAAGATGCCGCGAACACGGTCAGGCGAGTGGAGTCGGGCGCAACGGCAGTGGGAGCCGGCGACGACCCTGCCGCGCAGGCCACGCAGGTCGGCCCCACCAACGCAAGGACCACTAGCCCGCGCAGGACACCGGGGAAGCGAATCATTTGCTGTTTCTCCTCTCAGGCCGCTTGCGCCCGCTGCGCGTCTTCCAGCCAGTCCAGCACCGCCCGGTTCTGGCGCAGGCGCATATCCACCACCCGCCGCGCGAAGTCGCCGGGTGCCCGGTCTGCTAACGCGATCCACTCGCTATCCAAGCGCGCCAGGCTGTCGCGCGTCACGGCCACCTGCGCGGCCAAGAGCGCGGGCACGGTGGCGGGAGCCTGCCGTTCGGCGAAATAGAGTTTAAGCAAAAACTCCAAGCGTACATCGCGCGTGTGCGGCACCGGCTGGGCCAGCCACGCAGTCAGCACGGCGCGCCCGGCAGGGGTGATCGCCAGCGGTCGGCGCGGCGGGGTCACGCCCGCCGTCTCCAAGTCGCCCGCTTCCACCAGCCCGCGCGCCTGCAACTGCTTCAACAGCGCGTAGTGCTGGTTGAGCGGCAGCCGACAGACCGCGCGCAACGTCCCGCCCGCCGCGAAAGGCCGGTGCAGATCATAGCCGTGCGCCGCGCCCGCCGCCAACAAGCCCAGCAGCGCATAGGCCGCCGGCAACAAACCCGCCCCATGCCGCGCCATTGGCTACCTCCCTCTCTTTATGACTATTCATTTTATGACTAGCAGCATCATTCTAGCCGCAGTGCCCATCCCTGTCAAGCCGCCCTAGCCCAGCGGGTGCGGCACTTGCATCTACAGCGGGGGACGACGGGGCCGGGCGACTGGAACTCGCCGCTACCGCTACGAAGCCCGCCTACGCGGGCTGTGCGGGAGCGGCAGACGGTAGATCCGCAGTGAATTGCGGGTTTGGTCGTAGCCCGCGTAGGCGAGCTGTGCGGGAGCGGCAGACGGTAGATCCGCTTCACCACGGATTTGGTCGTAGCCCGCGTAGGCGGGCTGCGCGGGAGCAGAAGACGGTAGATCCGCATTCACTGCGGGTTTGGTCGTAGCCCGCGTAGGCGGGCTTCGTAGCAGATCCGCCATTCACTGCGGGTTTGGTCGTAGCCCGCGTAGGCGGGCTTCGTAGCGGTAGCGGCGAGTTCCAGTCGCCCGGCCCCGTCGTCCCGCAGTCAGGAGCCCGGCAGCCTTTGCATCGCTACGGAGAATGCGGGCGCGGCTAACCTGCGGGCAATGTGGGGAGGTGGCGGGAGGCGGCGGGGCCACAGCGGGCACCAGCTTTGCTAGACGGAACCGTTACATGAATGGTCGAGAGCGGGCGAAAGGCGGAATCGGGCGACACAGCCCCCTCCTACGCCTTGCCCCGCGCTGCTATTCCGCCTTCGCGCACAGTCGGGGGACACAGCCCCCTCCTACGCCTTGCCCCGCGCTGCTATTCCGCATTCCGCATTCCGCATTCCGCATTCCGCATTCCGCATTCGGCTCACAGGTCGAAGCCGAACAGCTTGCCGGCGAGTAGGGCGAGGCCGAGCAGGGCCAGGACTGCGCCGGAGGCGAGTTCGGCGCGAGGACCGAGGCGTGCGCCGAGGCGACTGCCCAGCGCGAGACCAAGCGCAGTCAGCGCAAAGGCTTGGAGCGCAATGTAGCCCAGCGCAGGGCCGAGCGGCACGCGCAACACGCCCAGCGAAAAGCCCACCGCCAACTCGTCTAGGCTCACCGTGAGGCCGGTCAGCAGTAGGCGGCGGTCCAGCGCACGGGCCACCCGCGCCGCCGCCTCGTCGGCAGCATCATCCGCCTCACCTAACGCCTCGCGGATCGACAGCCCGCCGAGCCCGATCAGGATCAGCCCGGCGGCGATGCCGGCCACGTCACCCAGCATGGTGCTGAGGCTGCCGCCGATCAGCAGGCCCACCACCGGCATTCCGCCCTCAAACAGGGCAAAGACGAGGCCCACGCGCACCCAGCGGCTACGCGGCAAGCCGCCCAAGCCCAAGCCCAGCGCCACGGCCAGCGTATCCAAGCCCAGCGCCAGAAACAAGACCAGCGTGGCAAGCGTCATAATGGGATTCCTCCTACAGGTGATAGAGTGTTAAGGAACGGGAAGGTCGGGCAGTGGGCCTGCCTATGGGCCATTGCATTAGCATTACACTTGACGTATAATAGCCTAAAGCCGCAGCCGGCTAAGGGCGCGTTCGCACCGACACGCCACCCAAACGTCGAGCAAGGTGGATTGAGCCAGGGATCGGGTTCTTTTTTTCCGTCTTTATTCTATTCTAACGGTTCGTGTGCCCTCCCAAGTTCACCCACCCCTCGCCAACCGGTGGTTGTTAGTCTAGTATACCCCTTAGCCGGGCCGGTGGGCCGTGCTATGCCGGTTGTTGCCCACATAATTTGGTGGAGAGGGCTGCTATGCTTATCAAAAAGCTACCGGGGGCCGATGGGCAAAGCCGCCCCTACGACCCGAACGGCAGTCGGCCACTGGACCCCGGTGGCAGCCGCGCTTTGTCCAATCCCGATACGCTCGCGCCGGCTGCGGGCACGGCCAAGCTCGACGCGCTGCGGAATGCGCTGGGCAGCGCCGCGATCCTCACCCGTAACACCGTCCTGCAAGAACGCTACGAAATTGAGCAGGTGCTGGGCATCGGCGGCATGAGTACTGTCTACCGGGCGCGCGACCTACGCTTCAACAACGTGCTGCGCTATTGCGCGGTTAAAGAAATGCCCGACACCGCGCCCGACCCGAAAACCGGCGCGTTGCGATTCTCCACCTTCGAGCGCGAAGCCTCGCTGCTGGCGACCCTCAGCCACCCTGGCATCCCCAAGATTTTCGACTTCTTTTCCAACGAAGGCCGGGTCTATCTGGTACTGGAATATGTCGAGGGCAAAGACCTGGAAGTGATCCTGGAAGAAAACGGCAAGCCGATGATCGAGGAGCAGGTGCTAGGCTGGGCGTTGCAGATTTGCGATGTGCTGTCCTACCTGCACCGCCACCGTCCGCAAGCGATTGTCTTTCGCGACCTCAAGCCGTCGAATATCATGGCGAACCTGGAGGTCAACAAGATCACCCTGGTAGACTTTGGTATCGCCAAGACCTTGCAGACCGACAAAAAAGGTACCATGATCGGCACCGAGGGCTATTCACCGCCGGAGCAGTACCGTGGCCTGGCCGAGCCGCGCGGCGACATCTACGCGCTGGGGGCCACGCTGCACCACCTGCTGACCAACAGCGACCCGCGCGCCGAAACGCCGTTCACCTTCCACGAGCGCCCGGTGCGCCAGTTGAACGCGGCGATCAGCCCGGAGACCGAGGCGCTGGTAATGCGGGCGTTGGAATACGAGACCAGCCGCCGCTGGGAATCGGCCGATGCGATGCGCGCGGCGATCCAAGAGATCCTGGACGCGCACGAAGCCGGGCGACCCGCGCAAATCAGCGCCACGCCGCCCGCGCTGCCTTACCCCGCACCGGCGGCCACCCCACCTGCTGCCCCGCCCTACGGCTACCCGCCAGCCTACCCGCCGGCGGGAACCGCCCCCGGCTATCCCCCTGCCTATACCCCTGGCTATCCACCCGGCTACCCCGCGCCGCCCTACGGCGGGCTGCCTGGCGGCATCGTGCTGCCGATGGTCGAAGCCAGCCCGCAGCAGCTATGGGTCTTCACGGCAGAAGACGAAATTCGCTCCTCGCCGGTGATCACTAAAGGCGTGGTATTTGTCGGCTGCTACGACAGCAATCTCTACGCGGTCAACGCTAAAACCGGCGACTTTATCTGGAAGCGCGCCACCGAGGGCGGCATTCCCTCGTCGCCCGCCGTGTGGGAGGATCTGGTCATCTTCGGCTCGGAAGACCACCGCATCTATGCGCTCGATGCACGCAAAGGTGGCGTGGTCTGGACCTATGCCACGGGCGGGCCGGTGCGCTCCTCGCCGCGCATCAGCAATGGGCAAGTGTTTATCGGCTCCGATGATGGGCACCTCTACTGCCTAGATGCGCGTGGCGGACGAATGTTCTGGAAATATCGCGGCTGGGGGCCCGTGCGCTCCTCGCCGGCGCTGGGACGCAGCCTGGTCTTTGTCGGCTGTAGCGACGGTAACCTGTATGCCATAGACATCGCTACCGGCATCATGAAATGGAAGTTCCACTCGGCGGCCCCCATCACCTCATCGCCCGCGCTGAACGAAGGGCTGGTCTATATCGGCTCGGCCGATCAGCATCTCTACGCCATAGATGTGGACACCGGCTTTGCCGTCTGGAAACACCGCGCCGAACATTATGTCACGTCGTCGCCGGCGGTGGGCGGTGGCCGCGTGTTTGTCGGCGCGGTAGATGGTTATCTCTATGCGCTTGAAGCCGGCAACGGGCGCTTGGCCTGGAAATATAATACCGGCAGCCAGATCACGTCGTCGCCGCGCTTGGCAAGCGGCCTAGTTTACTTCGGGGCAGTAGATAGCTACCTCTATTGTGTGACCCAGGCGCAGGGCGAACTGCGCTGGCGTTTCAGCAGCCGGGGACCGATTACCTCTACACCGTTGGTGGATGAAGGGGTGGTCTATATCGGCTCGCTGGATCACAAACTCTACGCCCTGGTCCAGTAAAGGGGTCGCCATGAAAACGCGGCGCAAAGTGGAACTTGACGATCTGACAGTGCAACTAGCGACCCCGCACACGCCGGTCGCAGAGGCGGCCGGACCGCTGCAAATCGTTGCGCGACCACAAACCGTGAGCGCCAGCCACTTGCCCTGGCTGCAAGTCGCCATGCGGAGCGATGTGGGCCAGTTGCGCGAGGACAATCAGGACAGCGTGTTCGCGCTGACCGCCTTGCTGCCGTCCCCGGCGGGCGGGGTGGTGCCGTTCGGCTTTTTCGCGGTGGCCGATGGCATGGGCGGGTTGGCGGCTGGCGCAGCGGCCAGCCGCCTGGCGATTGAGATGGTGGCCGCACGGGTGACCCGCGACCTGCTGCTGCCGGCGCTGGCCGGGCAGGGCGGCCAGGGCAGCGGGCGTACAGTGTCCGACATCCTGAGCGAGGCGCTGGCGGGTGCTGGTAAGCAGATTTATGCCGCAGCCCGGCGCGCCGGATCGCCTAGTGGCACCACTTTCAGCGGCGTGTTGTTGCTGGGTCGCCAACTGGTGACCGCCCATGTCGGTGATTCGCGCATCTACCTGGGCGGACCGGCGGGCCTTGCGCCGATCACCGAGGATCATTCGGTGCTGGCGCGGCTGGTAGCGATGGGCCAATTGACCGCTGCCGACGTGAAAGACAACCCGCAGCGCAACGTCCTCTACCGCTCACTGGGCCAAGCGGACGAGGTGGCGGTCGAGACGGCCACCCATCCCTGGCGCGGAGCCAGCCACCTGTTGCTGTGCAGCGACGGGTTATGGGATCTGTTGGACGATAGTGAACTAACAGCACTGCTGCATGATGCAGCCGACCTGGATGGGGCGGCCGATGCCATGCTGGCGGCCGCCAATGGGCGCGGCGGGCGGGATAACATCAGCCTGATCCTAGTGCGCTTACCGGCGGACGTGGCATGAACCGCGGCAACCGCGGGATCCAGTTCGCGCACCGACTGGGCCAAGATCCGGTGCCGGCTGCCGCTGGACCGCAAATGGCCTATACGTTGCTGGACGTGCAGGTGGACAGTGCGACAGCAGGCAGCAGCTTGCCGCTTAACATCGCCCTGGTGCTAGACGGCAGCCTTTCTATGCGCGGCGAGAAAATGGAGCGCGTGCGTGAAGCCGCGCGCTATGTGGTGGAACAGCTTGGCCCGCGCGATGCCCTGTCGGTGATCGCCTTCAACGACCGCGCCACGGTGGTCCTATCAGCGCGCTTGGCCGGCGACCGCAGCACGGCGGCGCGCGTGGTAGACGGCATCATACCGCGCGGCGGTACCGAATTGGCGGCCGGCTTGAAGGCGGGCCTTGACGAACTGCGGCACGGCCTGCACCTGACCGGGCGGGCCATTTCGTCGCTGCTGGTGCTGACCGACGGGCGCACCTATGGCGATGAGCAACACTGCCTGGAGCTGGCCGAGCAAGCACGACGGGCGGACTTGCCCATCACGCCACTGGGCATCGGAGATGAATGGAACGAGGATCTGCTAGAAACGATTGCCTATCGCTGCGGCAGCCACTCGATCTTTATTGACCGCCCGGCGGCGATTGTCACCGCCTTCGGCCAGCATATCACCGATCTGCGCGGCATTGTCGGGCAGGCAGGACAATTGCTGATCGAAACGCCCGCCGCGACCCGGCTGGCGGGCATCCATCGCGTCGCCCCGCTGATCGGGCGGGTGGAGGTGTTGCCCAGCGCCAATGTCTCGGAGCAACGCTTCAGCTTGGGCACGCTGCGGCGCGGCGAAACGCAAAGCCTGCTGCTGGAGATCGTGCTGCCGACGGTCAGCGACGGCATGGCAACCGTGGCCTGCTGTGCGCTGGAATGGGAACCGCTCGACGGCGCGGAGCCGCAGAGCCGGGCCGATTATACGATCAGCGCCCCGGTAGATCGCTATGCCGGCCCGACCGCCGTCATGGACGGCGCAGTGAAAGCGGCAGTCGAAAGAGTGATGGCCTATAAGTTGCAAAAGCGCGCTTGGCAAGATGTGCAAGAGGGCAACCTGGCCCAAGCCACCAGCAAACTGCGGATGGTCGCCACCCGACTGTTGGAAGCGGGCGAGACCGAACTGGCGCATACTGTCCAAGCCGAAGTCGAAAACCTAGAACGCAACGGCGCGGCGAGCGCAATTGGCACCAAGCAGATCAAATACGGCACCCGTGGCCTGGGTCGCACGCGCTCAATGCGCGGCCCGGCCGGCCCGGAGCCGCACGCGGAGAAACGCTGATGATGATCATTTGTCCATCCTGCCGAGCAGCGCACGTACAAGGCACCCTGTTTTGTGAACAATGCGGCACCTCCCTGATGGGGGTCGCGCCGACCGACGATCTGGGGCAGGCGGCCCCCGGCGGCGGGTTTGCGACGCTCGAAGAGAGCAGTGCGCCGTCGGGCAACGGCAGCACCCCCACGCCCCCCGATAATCCCAACAAGAGCATTAGTGAGCCGCTGACGGGCAAGCCGGGCGAGGAAAGCCCCAGCACGATGCCGCTCTCCAATATGCAGGAGCGCGACACCGGGCGGCTCGCTATCGGCTCCGTGCCGACGCGATTGCGCGTGCTGGTGCTAAACACCGGGCGGCTCACCGACTGGATTGACGGCGCGGTATTGCACGTCGGGCGCACGGATCGCTCGGCCAACGTCTTTCCCGATATTGACCTGGAAGCCGACGGCGGGCAAAACGCCGGCGTGTCGCGTCGCCATGTGCGGATCAGCCGCCAACCCGACGGCTATTATCTGGAAGACCTGGGCAGCATCAACGGCTCGTTCCTGAACCGCCGCCGCCTCAGCCCCGGCAACCCGACCGAACTCAAAGACGGCGACGAGGTGCGGCTGGGCAACATCGTGTTGCGGATCGTGCTGGGCGGCTTCCAGCGCAGCCAGTAAGCCGCCCCGCGCCAGAGGAGACGCGCAATCTATGGCGAAACGGATTATTTTGCATTTGACCGGCGAAGACCCGGTGGAGTGCGAAATCGAGGATATGCCCAAATCGGGGGAGAGCTACATCCAGATCACCAACCCCCGGCGGCGCGACGGCAAGCCGTTGAGCTATATCACGGCGGGTGCCCGCTCATTCCTCTTCCCCTGGACGCGCATCACCTTTATCGAGATGATGGTCAGCGAGGCCGAACACCGCGAAGTGATCGAGTTCTTCCGCGAGGATCGGTGACCCGGCGCGCAGTTCGCAGGATTCTGGTCTGTGCGCTGCTGCCCATCGGTGATACCCTGTTTGCCACCCCCGCGATCCGGGCGGTGCGCGCCCATTATCCCCACGCGCGCATTACCGCGCTGACCTACCCCACGAACAGCGGCATCCTGGCCGCGAATCCCGCGATAGACCGCATCTGGCTGGCCCCCACCCGCGACCACCCACAAGGGCTGCGGGGCACGGGGCGGCTGCTGGCCGCGATTCGGGCCGAACGCTTCGACTTGGGACTGGAACTCTCCAACTACAATTATGGGCTGGGGTATTGGGGCGGCATCCGGCGCAGCGTGACGATGGAACTCCCCCGCCTATGGTGGATTCGGCCTGGCGCAGGGCGGGCGTGGCGGCAACAGCACGCCGTCGAGCATTACGCCGCCGTGGCCCAGCGGGCGGGCGCGCCAGTGCAGGACTGGCGCTTGCACATCGCTAGCACCCCCGCCGCGGTGGCCGCGTGCGACACATTGTTGCGCGACCACGGCATTCACCCCACTGAGCCGTTGATCGGCATCCATCCCGGCGGCGAGGGGCTGTGGGGGCGCAAACAATGGTCGGCGGCAGGCTTTGCCGAGGTGGCGGACACGCTGCACCGGGCAGCGGGGGTGAAAATCGTGGTGTTGGGCGGGCACACCGATGTGCGAGTCGCCGCCGAGGTCGCGCAACGCAGCCGCACCCCGGTGCTGAATCTGGCCGGGCAGACCACGCTCGGCGCAACAGCGGCGGTGGCGCGGCGCTGTGTGTTGTTTATCGGCAACGACAGCAGCCCGTTGCACATCGCGGCCGCCGCCGGTACACGGGTACTCGGCATCTATGGACTGACCGACCCGCGCTCCTACCGGCCCTGGTTGCCGGGCGGCGTGGCTGGGCGTGATTACGCCGTGGTCCGCAGCCCAGCTCCGTGCGCGGCCTGCTTTCCCCTCGTCGGCGGCATCACCCTGCTCGGCTGGGCACGCTGCGCGACGTGTGACGCGCTATCTGCCGTCACCGCCGCGCAGGTGTGCGCCGCCGCCCTGCCGCTCTTAGCGGCCGGCTTGGCCGAACACCGGATTTAGACGATGGTCGTCGGCGGCTGGATGTCGGGCGCGACGACCGTGGTCGTGGTGCTATTGGTAGTGGCCGGCGCAATCGGCGTGGCCGCCGTGCTCTGGGTCGTGGTGGTCGTGGTTTCGGTGTGGCTCTCGCTGGCATCGCGGAACTCGCGGATGCTCTTGCCGAGCGCGCCGCCCACCTGCGACAGCTTGCCCGCGCCAAATAACACAACGACGATCAGCAAGATCAGGATTAATTCTGTTGGTCCGAGTGACATGGTTGCCCCCTTGTTAAGCGAATGGTCGAACGGTCTGTCCCTATTATACCACCGATACACCGTCCTGTGTGTTATCAATACGTAAAAAAACGGGATCAGGCTTTCGCCTGATCCCAGTAGGGTGCCGGAGGTGGGACTCGAACCCACACGACCTAGTGGTCACTACGCCCTGAACGTAGCGCGTCTGCCAATTCCGCCACTTCGGCTTGCACGCCCATTATACGGCAAGCCCACCTGCTTGTCAAGCCGCTTTGCGGAGTTTTTGATCCGCGAAGGGCCGCGAAGAGGCGCGAAGAGTGACGATTATGATCCACGAAGGGTATGAAGGATCACAAAGAATGGGGAGAATTGGGGCGGATGCCGCACCGGAAAATTTATAAACTTACAGACCCCATCCTTAAATCTTCACGCTGTTCTGCCGCTCAGTCTTATAATTCTTCGCGGCCCTTCGCGGCCCTTCGCGGATCAAACCTCCGTGCGTCTGGTCTGTCTTATAATTCTTCGCGGATCAAACCTCCGTGCGTCTGGGCGGTGCAACCTGTCGTGCAACACAGCGGGCAGAAAGGGGACGCAGCCGCGCGCCGCTGCATCCGCATAGCCCCCGGCGGCGGCAAACGCGCCGGCCGCTGCCTCCCAATGGCGGGCCGCCACCGCCGCTACGCCCTGGTGATAGGCCGTCGCCTGGCTGCTAGTCTGCGCCCAATCCCAGCCGCCCGCCAGCGCCAACAGCGTCAGCGCCCCACCCAGCCGCCCCCGCAGTGGGCCGGACCAACGGTGCGCGGCCACCGTCGGCTCCTGGTCCAGTTCCTCAAGCGCCCCTGGCTTAGGTTGCATGGCGCATATTACCCGCTCCCGCTAATCCGCGTCGGGCCGCAGCGCCGCCAGCGCGCGCAACAGGCGGTCGGTGCTGACTACCAGCGGCTTGGTCGCCTGGCCCATCAAGCGATTCAAGCGGCGCGCCACGCGGCGGGTCCAGCGCCCATACTCGGCATCATAGGACAGCACCGCCGTGGCCGGGCCAAGTTGCTGCCCGGTGTTTTTCTCCAGATAGTAGCGGTAGTCCATGATCCAGAGATAGAGATCCGCCGCCGTGTGGCCGGCAAAATCCGTGAGGATGCCGGTCTCTTCGATCACCTGCACCAGGGGGCTGTAGACCTGATCATACCAGTCGCAGACCGCATCCGCCCAGGAGATTTCGCGGTGTTGGTCAATGCCCATATACCAGCGGTGGGCTGAGATATGTTCGAGCAGCGTATCGAAGCGGCCCAGCGTGCTGAAGCGGATCGACACGCCGGGCCGCGCCTTGTCGAGGCCGGTCTGTTCCAAGAAGCGGGCATACTCCGTCAGGTGCAGTAAGCCTTCGGTATCGGTATCGGCGCTGATCGGTACATTCGTCGGGCACTCGATCACCTCCGCGTCAATCATCTCCTGGCCGCGTTCGCGGGCCACCGAGACGCGGTGGTTGCCGTCTTTGACGAAGTAGAGATCGCTAACTTTGTAGAGCTGGATCGGCGGCAACGATTCGAGAGCCCGCGTGGCGCGGTCAATCGCCTCCCAGCGCGGGCGGGTGTGGGTTTGCGTGGGCAAAAAGTTGCGGTCGAAGTCCCGGTAGCGGTCCACACTGCCGTTGATAGCGGCCACCGGCACTTGCTGGATGCCGCGATAAATCTGGCTGTGCATTGGTAACGCCTGCTGCACCTGCTCAAACGAGAGCAGATCGTTGGGCCGCCGGCCCAGGAACGCGGCAACCTCGCTGAGAAAGGCTTTGCGGTGGGCGCGGTCAAAATCATTGTGCGCCACGCCGGCGAGATACGGATTATTAGAGTCCATCGGCGGGGGTACTCCTGCGGCGGCGGGTCGCCGGCACGGGGACTTCGAGGATACGGTGCCCATACGCATTGATCACCGTGGTCGCGCCATAGCTGGTGCGAAACGGCAACGTGTTGATATAGCGATGGGTGTGCCCATGCACCATATAGGTCGGGCGGAAGCGGCGCAAGAAGGGCAGAAAGGCGGCGAAACCGCGGTGCGTGATGTCGGTATCGTCATGGATGCCCCGTGGCGGCGCATGGGTCACGAGAATATCGAGGTAGCGCCCGGTGCGCGCATAGTTGGCGACCAAGCCGGGGATGAGCCGGCGCAGCGTCCAGGCTGTCTGGCGCTCGCTGTACTGGTGGGGCTTGCCGTTGTACCATGGCGACCCCTCCACCCCGGCCAGCAACAGCCCCCCGGCCTGCGCCACGCGCCCGTGCAAATTGGTCACGCCCGGATAGGCGCGCGGATCGCACAGGTCGCGGCCTTGCGGGCCGTGCGGCGCGTAGCAATGATTGCCGATCACATGATAGCAGGGTACATTCAAGCAGGTCATCAAGAAATCCAGATAAGCCGCCGGCAGATCGCCGCAACTCAGGATAAAGTCCACCGGCCCGATCCACTCAGGCAAGCGGGCGTTGTATAACTGCGGCTCCACAATGTCGCTGACCGCCAAGATGCGGCGCACCAACGACGGCGGCCCGCCGGCTCGTTCAGGCTCCATACTCATACAACGACACTGCCCGCCAAAACGTGCAGCGCCGTAAGAACCCCACGCGCCCGCATTCCAGTTATCTAATGCGCCGCCCGCCCTCACAGTTACGGCTGCGGACTCGGGGCTGGGGGTACGACGCAGCCGGGCGGCCGGTGCCCCTAGCCGGGGCCGACCCATAATTCCGCCTAATGACCGATGCCAGGGTGATTGCATCTAAATTAGCGCAGGAGCCGGAGTCCGGGCGACTGGAACTCGCCGCTACCGCTACGAAGCCCGCCTACGCGGGCTGGAGCCAGGGCCGATTGTAGATCCGCAGTTTAGACGGATCCAGTCGCCCCCGCCGCCCGGTTTGCCTAGCTCCAGCCCGCGTAGGCGGGCTTCGTAGCGGTAGCAGCGAGTTCCAGTCGCCCGTGCCAATTAGATGCAATTCCGCCTAATGACCGATGCGAACCGGGTGGCAGCCCTGCGCCGAGTGTGGTATAATAAGCCCGCGCCCCGGCGCAAGAGCCTATAGCTCAGCGGTAGAGCATCTGACTTTTAATCAGAGGGTCCTGGGTTCGAATCCCAGTGGGCTCACCCGAAATAGTTTCAGGCACCCCACAACAAACTGTCCCGCTAAACGGGCTGATGACCTCCCGTTTTCCTTATACCACCGGACCGTTAAAACACAATGAAGGTGACTGCATGGTTCCCAGCACCGTCTGGTTGTACCATATCACAGCAGTGGATAATCTCCCATCCGTACTGGCGCAAGGCGGCTTGCTGAGTAACACGAGTCTACAGAATACAGAGGTTGTGCCACGCAGTATTGCTCACGCCACTATACAAGCTCGGCGTGAACAGTTGGTGGTTCCTTGTGGTCCCGGCGGCAGCATTCATGACTACGTTCCCTTCTTTTTAGCACCCCGCCCACCGATGCTGTATAGCGTCAATCGCGGCCAGGTGAGCAGTTACAGAGACGGGCAAGAGTCCATTATCTATCTGGTAACAACGATCCGCCGAGTTCAGCAAGCCGGCACTGCCTTTGTCTTTACGGATGGGCACGCGACCCACCCTGATACTCAAATGTTTAGCGATCTAGCGCAGCTTAATCAGATTGATTGGTCAGTGTTGGAGAGCGGCTTCTATTGGGCGGGCGATGCGGAACTGAAACGTCGTCGCCAAGCGGAGTTTCTTGTACATAGCTTTGTGCCGTGGCCTGCAATTAGCAAGATTGGCGTGTATAATGAAGCAATGCGCCGGCGAGTCTGGGAGATTTTGCAGGATCTTCGGCCTACCCCTTTGGTGGGCATTCATACAGAATGGTATGATCCAGGCACAGGACATGGTGATGAGCTATGATCGAGTATTGCCACGGCAACCTACTAGAAGCCGATGCTGAGGCGTTGGTCAACACCGTCAATTGTATGGGGGTGATGGGCAAAGGTATCGCGCTCCAATTTCGTCAGAAGTTTACCGAGAACTTCCGTCTCTACGCGCGGGCCAGCCACGCTGGTGAGATTCAACTTGGGCGAATGTTTGTGGTCGCAATGGGCACCTTCACCAACCCGCGCTATATCATCAACTTTCCCACCAAGCATCATTGGCAGGAACAGTCACGACTAGATAGTATTACAACCGGTTTGGCCGCGTTGATCACTGAAGTACAACAACGCGACATCCGCTCGATTGCGATACCGCCGCTAGGCTGCGGCAACGGCGGATTAGACTGGGCAACGGTTCGCCCACTCATTGTGCAAGCCTTCCAAACGCTGCCTAATGTCCAGGTGTTGCTATACGAACCACAAGGGGCACCAACCGCCGAGAGCATGACGGTACGGACAACCCGCCCTAATTTAACGCGCGCGCGCGCTTTGCTCCTACGCTTGATCGAGCTATACCGCATACCCGGCAAACCACTAACCAAGTTGGAGGTTCAGAAGTTAGCATACTTTTTACAGGTAGCCGGAGAACCACTGAAGTTAGATTACCAACCTGATCAATTTGGCCCGTATGCGGAAAAGCTCAATCATGTATTGCAGAGATTAGAAGGCCATTACATCGCCGGCTATGGCGACCGAACAAATAACGCGGAGATTCAGCTGCTGCCGGGGGCCAAGGAGGAAGCAGCAGCACTGCTCTTGAACGACCCTGACGCACAGGCTCGTCTAATGCGGGTGCATCGTTTAATTCGCGGCTTTGAGAGTCCGGCGGGCATGGAATTGTTAGCGACCGTTCTCTGGATCGGGTTGAACAACCCACAGATAGCATATCAGGAAACCGCAGTAATTAAGGCCGTAGGCGAGTGGAGCGCTCGCAAGCGGGCCAAGTTTTCGGAGCAACAGATTACAGAAGCATGGCGGCGCTTACAAACAGAGCAGTGGTTATTATCAGATACAGCGGCACCTATCGCCGCAGCCTCTTAACAGCTTTCAGCTCCACTGCTCTATATAGTAGCCAACAAACAGGCCGGCAGCGGTTCCCTCCCACCAGGAACCGCTGCCGGCTTGGTGCAGTCCCCCTACCGCTGGTCAGCAGCCAGACCGCTTTGGAGCGCTAGGTACACGATCTTGGCGATTTGTCCACGGGTGGCGGGGTTGCCGGGACGGAATGTGCCGTCGTTGTAGCCGCTGATGATGCCATGGTTGAAGGCGGTTTCAATGGCCGGGTAGAAGATGTTAGCGGTGGCTACGTCGCTGAAATGCGGCGCGCCGGTCAAATTCACCGCCCAGCCCTGTGCGCCGACGATGATCTTGCTCAATTGGCCGCGCGTCACCGGGTTACTGGGCCGGAAGGTGCCGTCGTTGTAGCCACTGATGATGCCGTGGGCCAACGCGGTTTCGACAAAGGAATAGAAGGTGCTGCCCGCCGGCACATCGCTGAAATGCGCGGTCGCCGGCGTAACGAGCATCCAGCCTTCGCCGCCGACCACGATCTTGGCAAGCTGGGCGCGGGTGGTCTGATTGTAGGGGCGGAAGGTGCCGTCGCTATAGCCGCCGATGACCCCCCGACAAGCCAAGTATTGCACCGACGTGTAGAAGTAGTCACTGGACTGGACATCGCTGAATTGGAGATCGCACGGCGCGAGATATTCCTGAACATCCGTGGTCGGCACCCCGGTGTTCCCTTCCCCACCCACGGCAAAGAAGTTGAAGCCAATGGCCGCGCCGCCTAGCTTTTGGCGCGGGCGCAACATGGGCGGTAAGGGTTGCCACGTATGGCCGGGCTGGAGATCCCAGATCAGCGCACTAGCGGTCAGCGCGCCATTGGCGTTGCCGCCCGCCAGCACCCACTTGCCGCCCAGTCCGCCGGAAGCCGCACCCCAGCGCGATTGGGGCAGATCGGGCACGCTGAGATCATCCCAGCCGGGGGTGGCCGGATCATAGCGATACGCCTTGAGCAAGTCTGCATCGCCGGCACCGCCCGCGCCGTAAACAAGGCCGTTTGCGCCGAGGCTCATAGATAGATAGGTTGCATTCGGATAGTCCGCTAACGTGGTCCAAGTATTAGTAGCGATGGTGTAGGCTTCGACACTACTCACGCCGTTAGACACGCTGCTGGTCTGACCGCCGATGCGGTAGATTACGCCGTTCACGAGCGCCGCTGTTTGCCGATAGGTGCCGGTGGGCGCGGCGGCGAGCAGGGTATAGCGGTCGGTGGCGGGGTCGTAGCGATACAGATGATTCGAGTAACCATCTCCATTCAATAAATAAATAAACGTGCCGTCGCTGACGGCGCTCAGGCCCGCTTGCGGATTGGGCAATGCCATGAGGCTCGTCCAAGTATCGGCGGCCGGGTCGTAGCGATATGCGGCAGTAGTGATGGTGTCGGTCGTTTGGCCGCCGAAGCTATAGAGCAAGCCGCCCTGTGCGACGACGGCTACGTCTTTAATCGGCAGGGGATAGGGTGCGCGCGCCAGCCAGATGTTCGTGGGAGGGATGGTCGCGGTCGCAGTGGGAGGA
>JALYUO010000112.1 GCA_030853735.1 Chloroflexota bacterium | reverse complement strand
AACTACGCTTTGACGTTGGAGTTTTTCGAGGCCGAACTGTACAAGGTGTTGGTTGCCGGCGGTAAGCTGCAAGGCAAAGACCTGCAGTACATCCAACTGTTCGGTCAGCAAGAGCAGGCCCATGTGGATGCCGTGCTGGCGACCATCCAGAAGCTGGGCGGCACGCCCGTGCAGAAGGGCAACTACAACTTCCCCACACTCAACACGCGCGAAGATGTGCTGAACCTGTTGAACGTAGTGGAGCAGACCGGGGTCGGCGCATATCTCGGCGCAGCCGGCTACATCCAGAACAAAGACATCCTGGCTGCGGCGGCCAGCATCATGCAGGTGGAAGCGCGCCACACGGCGTTGATCCGCTACCTGCTCGGCATCCCCCCGGTGCCCGATGCCTTCACGCCCGCCTTTACGCCCGCCGAAGTGCTGGCGAAAGTCAAGCCGTTCTTCAAATAGGCCCAACGCCTGCCAGGGTTGTCTGCCGTTGGGGCGGGCCACCCGTTGAGAGGAGCTACTCTGATGAGCAATGTAATTCTGCCGCACGATGAAGGCAAAGGCATTTCCCGCCGCCAGTTCCTGATCGGATCGGGTGCGCTGGCGGGTGCGGCTGCCCTCTTTGGGGCCGGCGGCCTCACCCCCGGTCAGTTGGGCGGTATCAAAATCGCCCAAGCAGCCGGTCTGAACAGCGACATGGACATTCTGATGTTTGCCCTGACGCTGGAACACGTAGAAGATGCCGCCTATCGGGCGGTGAATGCCAGCGGGCTGTTGAGCGGCAACGTCGCGGAATACTTCAAGACGTTTGGCGACCATGAACACGCGCACGTCGTTGCGCTGACCGATGTGATCACCAAGCTGGGCGGCAGCCCGGTGGCCGAGCAGGCCAGCTACAGCTTCCCCAAGTTCGGTAGCCAGGACGAAGTGGTGGCTTTCTTCGCTCAGGTGGAAGAAGTCGGCGCGGGCGCGTACCTCGGTGCGGCTCCCTTGCTGCAAAACAAAGATCTGCTGGCCGCCGCCGCCGCGATTCACAACGTGGAAGCGCAGCACGCTTCGACCTTGAAGGCCGTGATGAACGACGCGCAGCCGTCCCCGGCCTTCGGTACTCCGCTGACCTACGATCAGGTGATCGCCGCGGTCAGCCCGCTGCTTGCCATGAGCGGCAGCGGCGGTTCGATGCCCGGTATGCCCACCACGGGCGCGCCGGCCATCGGTGGCCCCCTGGTATTAGCGCTGGGTCTCGGCGCGGCGGCGCTCGGCGCAATGCTGCGTGTCCGCTCCCGCGAAAACACCAGCGACGAGTCCGCCAGCTAGTGATTGCCCGCATCCGCCCGGCCGGCGCTGCTTAGGCAACGATGCTGCGAAATAAAGGACTGTCCCGCCTTGCCGGTGGGCAGTCCTTTTTCGTGGCCTTGTCCCTGCTGTAGACGCAGCCATGCGTGTCCTTCGGATCTTTGCTTTGTTGCTCAGTACCCTGACGGTGCTGCTGCAAAGCCGCCTTTACTGGCCTGCCGCCGCGTATGGGCCGGACCGGCTGGGCGGCGATGTCCTGCCGCAACTGCGCTATCTGCGCGGGGCGCTGGCCGGCGGCGCGGGGGCGCAGATGCAGGGGCTGTTCCCCGAAGGCGATTTCTTCACCCATGTCCTTTATGGGCTGAGTTGGGTGCAGGTGGGGCTGCGCCGCCCGGCGGATGCCCCGCTGCGGGCCCAGGCCCAAACGGAAGCGCGCTGGGCGGCGGCCTATCTGGCGACCCCGGCAGGGCGTGCGCCGTTCACGGTGGGCTTGGAGCCGCCGTATGGCGTGTTTTATGCCGGCTGGACCCTCTGGCTACGCAGTGGCATTCTCCAGATCACCGATCCGGCGGCGCGCGACCCGGCGGAGGTAGCGGCCTATGCCGCCGATTGTGCCGCGTTGGCTGCCGCCTTCGACCGCAGCGCCACGCCGTTCCTGATGGCGTATCCAGGGCAAGCGTGGCCGGTGGATAGCACCGTGGCCGTGGCCGCGTTGCGCCTGCATGATACACTCACCGCCCCGCGTTACAGCGCCACCATCGCCCGCTGGATCGCCGCCGCCCAGGCGCGCCGCGACCCGGCGACCGGGCTGCTGCCCCATCGGGTGGACCCCACCGATGGTAGTGCCCTGGACACGCCCCGCGCGTCGTCCAGCAGCATCATCGCGCGCTTCCTCGACGAGATTGACCCAGTCTGGGGCGCAGACTACTACGCCGCCTTCCGCCGCCAGTTTGTCACGACCGTGGCAGGTTTGCCCGGTGTGCGTGAGTATCCGCCGGGAGATGATCGGGCGGGGGATGTAGACTCCGGCCCGTTGGCGGCGGGGGTCAGCCTCTCGGCCAGTGCGGTGACGCTGGGCGCGGCACTGGCCCACGGCGACCGGGCGCTGGCCGATCCGTTGTTGCAGATGGGCGAGTTTGCCGGCGTGCCGCTGGCCTGGGGCGACACGAAACGCTATGCTTTTGGTTTGTTGCCGGTGGGCGATGCCTTTTTGGTGTGGAGCAAGACGGCCCGCCCCTGGATTGCCCCCTTGCCCATAGCGACATATCCCCAAGTTGTACCCATTTGGTGGCGGTGGCCGTTACACTTGTTGGGATTGGCCTTGTTCGCTTTGCTTTGGCTGCCGCTGCGTGGCCGGGTGCGCTGACACTTTCGGGGGACTCCTACCTTGCTGTCGTCCCTTTCGGGGGACACAGCCCCCTCCTACGATTACTGACGACTGGGGAGGCGACCGATGGACGACGCGCGTGTGACCCGCATCAGCAAGTACCTGAGCAAGCACCTGCGCCACGCGCCGGCGGCGTTGGGCCTCGCGCTGGGGCCGGGCGGCTGGGTGGCGGTGGATGATCTGCTACAGGCGGCGGCGCGACATGGCTTTCACTTCAGCCGGGAGGAGTTGGACGAAGTGGTGGCGACCAACAACAAGCAGCGCTTTGCCTTCGATGCGACCGGCACCCAGATCCGCGCCAACCAGGGCCATAGCGTGCCGATAGACCTGGAACTGGAGCCGCAGATGCCGCCGCCGATCCTCTATCACGGCACGGGCGCAGGCAGCGTGGCCGCGATCCAGCAGGCGGGCTTGCTGAAGATGCGCCGCCACGCCGTCCATCTGTCGGCGGATCAGGAGACCGCCCAGCGCGTCGGCGCGCGGCATGGGCGGCCGGTGGTGTTCGCTATAGATGCTGCCGCGCTGCACGCCGCCGGTCATGTGTTTTACTGCGCGGCCAACGGCGTGTGGCTCACCGAAGCGGTGCCGCCGGCCTATCTGCGCGCAGTCTAGCCCCGCGCCGCCTGTGCTTGGCGCACGATGTCGCGGATCTGCTCTACATGGGACTCGGCATGGCGTAGGCCGCCGATGAACCGCTCGTAGGCGTTGTAAGGCTTGCCGCCCTCTTGGTAGCGGAACGCGGTGTCCAGGTGCGGCGGGTCGGGCCACACGTCGAGCGTGGCGCGGCGCATTCGGCGGCTTTCATCGAGGCGGGTGCGGCATTGGGCGATGGTGGTGACCGTCTCCCACGGCACTTCGTAGCGCGTGCGACCGGGGCGTTCGATGCCGCGCGCCAGTTCGGCGGCGGAAAACGCCGCTTCCTCGGCGGAGGCCGTCGCGTGGACGATGACATGGCCGAGCGTCCAGGCGAGATCGACGACGCTGGAGTCGGCGGCGAAGGTGTCGTTGGCCGCTGGGTCTTGGGGCACAAACGTCACGTCGGCATCGGTGCAATCCGCGATAATGCTGTGGACGTTACTGATCATCGCATCAGTCAGGCGGATCAGGTCCGCTTGGGTCCAGGTATCGCCCGCTGGGGTCAGTTCAATAGGCATGATAGGTACTCCTTTACTTAGCGTATCCTGTGCGGCTGGCAACCGCAACGGTGGTTCTGCTGCTATTAACGCACGCTTGGCAGGGGATGGGTTCTATACGGTAGTACCGCCCGCGAAATGTGGTCTGGGCTACACAATCATCTACGAGCGCAGCCAGCAGCGCCGCTACAGCCTATCCGGTCACATGGCGACGGACGCAGCCAGCAGCGCCCCTACAGCCCACCCGGTCTCCTGGTAGCTGCACAGCGCCGCGCCACTTACACGGCAATCGTGCTCCGTCCCAGCGGCCCCAGCAATTCGTCCTCTTCGTATGCCAGATGCGACAACAGCATCTGACCGAGTTGGTCTGCGACCCGCTGCACTGCGGCGAGTTGGTCTGGATTGTTCATCATGTCCACCAGCGCGCGATCCACCCGGTCTATCTGCTCGGCGATCACTTCATGTTCCCCGTGCAGCTTGTCCAGCACAGGCTTGAGTGATTGGTCCGCCCGGTGGAGGCTCGGAAACATCTGGTAGTCCTCTATCGAATGGTGGATGCTCACCACCCGGCAGTACTGGGCGCAGAATGCACCAAGCGTCCAGTAGTTCTGCCGGATCGCCATACGGTTGAGCAGCGACCGGGCCGCCGCCGGATCCAGCGCCCCTAGCGCGACCTGCGCTGCGGCTTCCTGTAGCTCGCGTAGTTCGGTTCGCAGGTGCTCGTGGACCTGAATCAACGTTTCCTGGCTTTGTCGTCCCGTGGCTGTTACCGGTTCCTCGGTATCGTGTACTAGATGCGGGCGTTGCTCCTCATGGAGCGCGGCCGACTGGGGTGGGGAACCGCGCCTCTCAGGGCTCGCTGCGCTTACCGCAGCCAGCGCTGGGGGCGCACTGTCGGCCGGTAAGGCGTGCGTAGGCCCACTGTGGCGGGCTTGCGCGACCGCTTCCCGCACGCCGGGAGCGACCTCTGCGGCAAACCGCCGCAGATTTCCTTCCGCCTCGGTGCCGGGGTCGAGCACAAAGACGCTCATACCTTGCTCTAGTACCAGGGTGGTGAGGTGCTCAATCCATAGCCGGGGGGGGCCTTGCAGATAGCCGGCCTCTGTCGCCGTAAACCGTCCGTTCACGTTGTAGGCCCGCCGGATGGCCGCCGGATCGCGCCCGGCCTCGCGTGCCGCCTCATCCAGAGTGTGTGTCATCTCCACTAGCTCGCTAGGCGCGGCATAGGCCAGCGAAGGGATCCAGCCGTCCGCCAGCCGCCCGGTTAGCCGCAGCATACGCGGCTTATATGCACCCAGCCAGATGCCAATCGGGTGCGGCGGGATCGGTCCCGGCTGGGCGGCGCGCAGGCGATAATGTGCCCCCTCGAAGCTTACGGCCGGTCCGGGGGTCCACAAGGCGCGGATGACCCCGATGGCCTCCTCCAGCGCAGTAATCGCTTCGGGAGGGCTGCGCCGTGGGCCACCCATAGCGACGACGGCATCAGAGAAAGCCCCACTGCCCAGCCCGAGTTCCACCCGGCCCCCGCTCAGGATGTCTAAGCTGGCGGCCGCCAGCGCGAGCATCGCTGGGGGGCGCAAGGGAAGGTTGATAACATCGGGCACCAGCCGTATGCGCTCCGTCTCCCTGGCGAGCGCCGCCAGCACGGTCCAGGTGTCCAGGAAGCGCGGCTGATAGGGGTGGTCCTGAATCCCAACCAAGTCCAGTCCCAAGTGATCGGCGACGCGGGCCAAGCGCACCACGGCCTCAGCCTGTCGTGCGTCCGGCGTTAAGAAGCAGCCAAACCATAGCTCATGCCCGTAGTCACTCATATCCGCACCTCTTTGACTAAGCCAGCACTATTGCTAAAGATATCCGGCAAGATATGGGCCTCTGATAGCGCAGGACCATTCATGCGGTTCACCTGCGTGCGCCCTATCGTCAACCCGCTACAATGTCACATGGCAACAGATTCTGCGCTACGCTCAGAATGACAGGGCTTGCTTTTTTCGCCCTAGTAGGCGGTCAACGTGTGGCACGTTGGGCCGCCGCTGTAGCAGCGCACGGCGTGCCAGGGGCCGGCGCGCCGGCCCCTGGCAGTCGCGAATAAGCGGCGGGGTCAACGGGCCACCGCTGTAGCAGCGCACGGCGTGCGCGGGGCCGCCGGCGGACAAGGCTGGAACCTAGCAAAAGCCCCTTGACGCGCTACTAGCCTGAGTAGTTACATTCAGCTAATGATCTAGCGATGAGGAAAGAGGAGTTCGCACCTGGGGGTGCGAACGACGCGCTGCCCTCGGAGTTCGCACCTGAGCCGCAGGGTCAACCGCTGCTCCAGATCATTAGCGGAAAGACTAGAGCAGCAAGCAAAATCAGATCCGTGAAGGGTAGTTCACGCACCCTATTTTACTTGATCCAGTGCTTAACGCACCAGCAAAGCAGTTTCTTGTTTATCCGTCACACTGGTGAGAGTAACGGCATCCCAAGCGAGAGTCGCTGCATCCGCCACGGCCTGCGGCACCACGCCATGCGCTGCATCAGTATGATAGCGCATTCGATTGGCCGGCGCAATGATGCGTGCCCGTTGCTCCAAGCACGCCCGGCGCGCGTCCGCTAGCGGCGCACGTTCCGCCAGCACCCGTGCGTCCGGCTGCGGACAGCCCGTTGCGGCAAAGGCTGCGCCGTCAATCAGATCTAGCCGCCCAGCGCGGAAGCGCAGGTGCAGCAGATCACCCGTTTGTAGCGTGGCGATGCCGCCGCCCGCCAGAGCCTCCGGCGTAACATGGCCGACCGCCGCCCCGAAGTTAGTGCCCGAATAGCGCCCATCGGTGATCAGCGTGACGATGCGCCGTAATGTGCGGTTTGAGTTGATGCGGAACGACGGTACGGCCATCTCCGGCATCCCGAAGGCTTCCGGCCCCTGACCGCCGATCACCACCGCCAGCCGCAGCGTCGGGCTGTCTAGCAGCGCAGCAGTCAAGGTAGAGGCGGTCAGGGTCTCAGCAGGAGCCGCAGTGGGAGCACGGTTATAATTATGTAAAGCAGATAGCAACTCAATAGGTAGATTATGGAGGACTGTAGCAGCCAGATCGGAGCCGGTCAGTGCGACTACGGCGGCCTCCTCGGTCTCGAAATAGACCACCAGCGCCACTTTATCGTCCAACGTATCCAGCAGCGTATCCGGCAGGCCGCTGATCTTGACGATGGCCGACGCAAACCAGTTGGCGCGCAACACATCTACGCCCGACACGGCACGGCGCGGGGTCGCCAGGATGATGGGATTGTCGCGCACTCCTGTCGCGGGCAGATTGCGCGGATCGGCCAGTCGTGTGCGCCAACTGGCTCCAGTCATCGTGGGCGCATCCAGATCGAGCGGCACGCCCTGGCGGCCCAACTCATAAAACACTGTCTCCATGCCGCGGATCTGGCCGGCGCAGCATTGTTGGGCCAGCGCAAACACATCGCGTCCCGCCGTCAGCGAGTAATCGAAAATATCGGGTACCGGTGCAGCGCGCAAGATGCTTTCCAGATCCCACAGGCTGAAATCGTAGCCCGCATAGACCATCGCGGCAACCAAGTGCATCAGCAGGTTGGTCGAACCCCCCAACGTGCTATGCACCCGCACCGCGTTGGCGATATTGCCGGTCAGTACGGCCGCTACACCATAGGTCGGTTGTCCCAAACAGGTGAACAGCCCGTCTACAGCGGCGTTGACCTGCACCTGGGTCGGCGGTACGGTCAGCAATTCCACCGCCGGATGGACCAAGCCCAGCGCCGCCACCACATCGCGCGATGAGTTGCCGGTGCCATGAAACGCGCAGATGCCGCCCGCTGCATCGCAGGTATGGATCGCCAGCTCCCGCTCTAGCGCCTGATGGTCGGCGACACTCAATAAACCGACATCTACTGCCCGCTCAAACAGCCCCTGAAACACTTCGTTCGAGGAACATTGCAGGATATAGTCCAAATTGTCGCGGATATCTACGGCTAGATCGGGCAACCCTGCCGCATCCGCCCGTGCGGCCAGCGCGCGGATCAGGGTCGCCGTCTCCGCCGGGATTGTGCCGCCTTTCAGTACATGGGCCGGCGCAAACGTGGCGGCCACCGGCGGCTCGCCCCGCTGCTGGCGCAAGCGATCCAGGTGGGCTAATGCGGCCACCAACGCCATGGGGGTCTTATCGCAGCCTTGCACCACAAACGCTGCGTGATACGACTGCCCCTCCATCTGGTTGACCACCATCGCCGCCGCCGCGTTGCGCGCCTGGAGTGAGTAGCACATCCCCGGTGTGCTTTGCGCGGTGCCGTCACACACCACCGGGATGGCAAAATAGAAGGGCACCCCGCCTGCCTCCCAGATGCGTACCGCCGCGCGCAACACCGTATCCCAGTCCTTCACATGGGCTGGGTGATCCGCCGAGCCACCGATCACCGCCACGCGCGGCGCATTGCCGTTGAGCCGATCATAGATCGCCCCCAACGTGCAATCGGTCCGCACGCCATGTAACTGGCGCGCCCGGTCCAACAGCGCCGCCACCGTGATCGGCTCATTGGCCTTGCCCTGCACATGGTCTCGATATGGATTGGGACCACCCATCTGGATCGGCATCATCGGAGTACCTCAATTCTGGGGATGCTTGTAGGCGGTTCCATCCGGCAACCGTGCGCCCCAGCTGTCGCGGCGGTTTCACCTGACGACCGCGCCGCACCGAGTATAGCACCCTCTCCTACCTGCGTCAAGGGTTGTTAATGTAACCGCAGGAGCTATTCATTGTCGTACTGGTGATCTG
>JALYUO010000082.1 GCA_030853735.1 Chloroflexota bacterium | reverse complement strand
GACTGTGGGAGCGGCCGCCCGGCCGCGCTGGCGCGTGGCATACCCCGATCTACTCGTCTACTACCCCACCGGTGCGGTAAGGGTAGGCTTGCGCGGCCAGGAGGCCGCTCCCACAGTCCGGGCGGGTTGCCCGCAGATGTGAGAACGCATAAGCCCTGGCGGACCGCATTAGCGCACGCCGGGCACATCTTCGACGCGATAAAACACTTGCTGGCCCAGCGACTCGGCCAATTGCACCATGCCGTCGGCTCCCGCCGAGGGGCCGCCGATCCGCAGGCACGCATCACAGCGTTGCGCGAGGGCGTGGGCAATTGGGTGAAAGATCTCTGTGAACACGGCATCGCCCACCGCTTGTGAACCAGCCGTCTCCATGAGGGGCAGGGCCGGCCATTCACCGACCATAAGGAGGTGGCCGGCGCGGAACAATTGCAGCGCCACGCGGTTCATGGCGCGCACATTCTCCGCCGGCAACGCCGGGTCGTCGCCCGTGCCGGAGCGATAGGGGCCGGCGATCAGGATCATCAGCGACGGATTCGCGGTTTTCATGGGAATTTTCCTCTTTTGCTTTACGCAACGGTGATCAACAGAATAGCAAGCAGCGTCAGGGCGATGGCGACCGTTTGGGACCGGGTGAGACGTTCTTTGAGCAGCAGCCACGCCAGCAACACAGTGGTCGCGGGGTAGAGTGACGAGAGGACCGCCGCCACGTCGAGCCGTCCAACGTGACCGGCCAGCACGAAAAAGGCGTTGCCGCCCACATCTAGGATACCCGACAACAGCACCGGCAGCCACAGCCTGCGACCACCCTGCGCGGCGGGCGCGGCGCGGCGGAGCGCAATGCCGGCGAGGGGCAGCATCAGCACCAACGACGCGCAACGCGCGGCGGCCAGCGGCCACAACACGCTGCTGACATCGGCCTGATGGATCAGGATGAGAAACCCACCGAAGCCGGCCCCGGCCAGCAGCGCCAGTCCCAAGCCCTGTGGGCGGCCGTGCGCTCCGTTGGGCCGCGCCAGCAACCAGACACTCAGCAGAGCCAGGGCAAAACCGCTGATCTGCCGGCCACTCGGTATGCCTATCGTCAGGGCGGCGAACAGCACCGGCAGGGCTGCCGATAGGACCGCCGTCACCGGGGCCGCTACGCCCATTTGCCCCACGGCCAGTGCCCGGTATAGCGCGGCCAAGCCGAGTCCGCCAAACACCCCGGCGGCTCCGCCCCACAGCAAGCTAGAGAGCGCGGAAAACGGCTCACCGACCAGCAGCGCCAGCACCACCAGCAACCCCAGTCCGACCGCCTGGGAAGCGGCGACGACGACAAATGGGTTCGCGCGGCGCGTCGCCAGCCCACCGTTGAAGTCGGCGGCCCCCCATGACGCGGCGGAAGCCAACCCAAACAGCGCCACCGCCCAATCATTGCCCATGCTTGCCTTTGATCCTCTCCCTGCGGGTGCCGGTTGAGCATAGCAGATCACCCCATCTGTGTCAACGGTGAGTGAAATGTGTTATAATCCGGCGGTTCTGTAGATTAGGATAGCTGATGGGCGGTGCCGCTAGCGGCCGGCCTTTTTAGGATTAGTATCCATTCGCGACCGGCACAAAATAATCAGAGTTGCGCTCAAACTTGCTCAATGAGGAGACAGGATGAAGATACACGAATACCAGGCGAAAGAGATCCTGGCCCAGCACGGCATTCCCGTTAATGCCGGCGAACTGGCGACCACGCCGGATGAGGCCGAGGCCATTGCCCGGCGCATCGGCAAAATGGTAGTCGTCAAAGCGCAGGTGTTGGTCGGGGGGCGGGGCAAAGCCGGCGGCGTGAAACTCGCCAAAACGCCCGAAGATGCGCGCGAAAAAGCCGCTCAGATCCTGGGCATGGACATCAAAGGCATCACCGTGCAAAAAGTGCTGATCGCCGATGCCGCCGACATCGCACAGGAATATTACCTGGGCGCGATTGTGGACCGCGGCAGCAAACGCATCGTGATCATGGCGAGCGCGGCGGGCGGCGTGGAGATCGAAGAGGTGGCCGCCAAAACGCCGGAGCTAATCCATCGGGTGGCGATTGATCCGATGGTTGGCTTCCAAGAGTTTCAGGCCCGCGACCTCGGCTTTGCCATGGCGATCCCCGGTGGGCTGATGCGCGATTTCGTCAAAATCTGTCGCGGCTTGGTCGAATCGCTGATCGCCAGTGATGCGAGTTTGGCTGAGATCAACCCGCTGGTCCGCACGCCCGATAACAAGCTGTTGGCGATTGATGCCAAGATGGATCTCGACGATAACGCGCTCTATCGCCACCCTGATCTCGAAGCCTTGCGCGACCCCAATGAGGACGAACCCGCCGAAAAGCAGGCGCGCGAAGTCGGCCTCAACTATGTCAAACTCGACGGCAACATCGGCTGCATGGTCAACGGCTCCGGCTTGGCGATGGGCACGATGGACGCGGTGAAGCTGCACGGCGGCGAACCGGCCAACTTCCTTGATGTCAGTGGCGGGGCGAACGAGCAGCAAGTGACCGCCGCGATGCGGATCATTCTCAGCGACCCCAAAGTGCAGGCCGTGTGGATCAACATCTTCGGCGGCATCACGCGCGGCGATGTGGTGGCGCGCGGCATCCTGGCCGGCATCAAGGCTGTGCAGACCGATGTGCCGATGGTCATTCGGCTGGTCGGCACCAATTCGGAAGAAGGCCGGGCGATCCTGGCCGACGCGGGCTTGGTGGCGCTGGAATCGATGGACGAGGCGGCGGCCAAAGTGGTCGCGCTGGCCCAGGAGCGCGTGGCGCATGGGCCGAAGGAGGCCCAAGCGTGAGCATTCTGGTTAATAAAGACACCCGCCTGCTGGTGCAGGGTATCACCGGGCGCGAAGGCGCGTATCACACGCACCAAATGGTGGAATACGGCACCAAAGTAGTCGCGGGCACCACGCCGGGCAAAGGCGGCAGCAAGACTGAGGACGGCGTGCCGGTGTTCGATACCGTGGCCCAGGCGGTCAAGGAGACCGGGGCCAACGTCTCGATCATCTATGTGCCCGCGCCTTTCGCCCCCGACGCGATGTACGAGGCCGCCGACGCGGGCCTGCCGCTGATTGTCTGCATTACCGAGCGCATCCCGACGTTGGAGATGATCAAAGTCTATGAGTATATCAAAGAGCGCGGCTTGCGGCTGATCGGGCCTAACTGCCCCGGCCTGATCACGCCGGGTGAGGCGAAAGTCGGCATCATGCCCGGCTATATCCACAAGCCCGGCAACGTCGGCTTGGTCTCGCGCTCCGGCACGCTGACCTATGAAGTGGTCAATGAACTGACGCAGGCCGGGCTGGGCCAATCAACCGCCATCGGCATCGGCGGCGACCCGATCATCGGCACGTCGTTTATTGACGCGCTGACCCTGTTCCAGGCCGACCCGCAGACCGCAAAGGTCGTCATGATCGGCGAAATCGGTGGCACCGACGAGGAAGCCGCCGCCGCCTATATCCGCGACCACATGACCAAGCCGGTAATCGGCTTTATCGCCGGGCGTACCGCGCCGCCGGGCCGCCGCATGGGCCATGCCGGCGCGATCATCTCCGGCGGCGTGGGCACCGCCGAAGGCAAGATGGCCGCCATGCGCGCCGCCGGCGTGCAAGTTGCCGATGCACCGAGCCAGATCCCTGCTTTGGTGAAAAACGCCTGATCGCCATTGGTAACGGTTTAGCTGGTGGTGTGGCGCGAGCAAACGATCATTCTGAACGCAGTGAAGAATCGGTTGGGGCAGGTACACAGTCGGACGCAAGCATATACAAGGCGGACTGATTCGTTGTAGAAGATCTGATCCGCACAGGGGTTGATTCTTCCCTGCGCTCAGTAATCGGTCAACGCGGTTTTGTCATGTTCCCGCTATTGTCGCCTGCGGCCCCGCGCACGCCGTGCGCTACTACAGTGGCTTCCCGACGTGCCAAAAGCCCGTTGCCCGACTACTCAGAATGACAGTTTGCTAAATAATTCGGCAATGTCACATTAGCTTTGGGGCGATCTAGAGCCAGGCCGGTTGTCTGCTAATTGGCTACCATTCTAGGAACAGGATCTACGCTGACACGCCGCCCTTACCGGAATGTGACATTGCCGAAATAATTACCCTGGTTCTATTCTTGTTAGGAGTATGAGGCACCTGCCGTCCGGCAGGTGCTTTTGGCTTGGCGGGCAAGCGGCATGGCTTCTGCTATACATATCCCCTTAGATAACATCTAAGTTTAAGAATCAGCAACGAGAGCACCAGAAGAGGGGACGGATTTGCCGGAGACCGATCCGAGTAGTCTGTAATTCGCTGAACGATTAGCACAATGATGAAAGCGGAGTTCGCACCTGGGGGGTGCGAACTCCGCGCCGCGCGGTTGAGGGAGTACGCTGTTCGCCGACGCAGCCAGGCGCGGGTTCGTCGATCATCTGCTGTTGCTCCGCCGTCGCGCGGAACTGCGCCAGAGCAGCGGCCGGGATCACGTAGTAGTTGCCGTCACTCGTGGTCACGATCAGCGATCCGCCTGCACGGTCTTGGTCAGACATTGCGTGCCTCCTATCTTTGTTGAAGGGTGGCCTACGACGATGGGCTTCCCCAAAGGACAATTACGACAGTTACAGTCTACCTGGTAAAGGCACGGCCCAGCAGGGCTTCACACGGAACCCTGCCGGCGCGGGCCTGCCCGGCGCTACCGGCCGCACAACGGTACACTCCGCTTTACGCTTCCGGCTCCTCCCAATTGCGGGCGCGCTCCACGGCTTTTTTCCAGCCGCGATACAGCCGCCCGCGCTGGATCTCAGCCATCTCCGGCGTGAACTTGCGGTCGAGGGCCCAGTTCTGCTGCACCTCCGCTTCGTCCTGCCAGTAGCCCACCGCCAAGCCGGCCAGGTAAGCCGCGCCCAGCGCCGTGGTTTCCGCGACGACCGGCCGCGCCACCGGCACGCCCACGATGTCCGCCTGGAACTGCATCAGGAAGTTGTTGGCGACCATGCCGCCGTCCACCCGCAACTCCGCAAGCTGCACGCCGCTGTCGGCCACCATCGCCTCCAGCAGATCGCGGCTCTGGTAAGCGACGGATTCGAGCGTGGCCCGCGTGATCTCAGCCCGCCCACTGCCGCGCGTGAGGCCCAGGATCGCGCCTCGCGCGTACTGATCCCAGTAGGGCGCACCCAAGCCGACAAAGGCCGGCACCACGTAGACCCCGCCCGAGTCGGCCACCGACAGAGCAAGTGCTTCGGTTTCCGCCGCACTGTGGATAATCTGTAGGCTGTCGCGCAGGTACTGCACGGCTGCGCCGGTGATGAAGACGGAGCCTTCCAGGCAGTAGACCACTTTGCCGTGCAGCCCCCAGCCGATGGTGGTCAGCAGGTTGTTCTTGCTGGGCACCGCCGTCTCGCCGGTGTTCATGAGCATGAAGCAGCCGGTGCCGTAGGTGTTCTTTGCCATGCCGGGGGCGAAGCACGCCTGCCCGAAGGTGGCCGCCTGCTGGTCGCCGGCATCGCCGGCAATCGGGATCACACCGCCCAGGATGTCGGCATCCACCTCGCCGTACTTTTCGCTACTTGGCCGCACTTGGGGCAGCAGCGCCGCCGGGATGTTAAACTCTTGCAGGATCTCGTTATCCCACTCCAGGGTATGGATGTTGAAGAGCATCGTGCGGCTGGCGTTCGAGTAGTCGGTCACATGGACTTTCCCGCCGGTGAGCCGCCAGATCAGGAAGGTGTCAATAGTGCCGAAGAGCAACTCGCCGCGCTCGGCGCGCGCACGGGCACCCTCGACATTGTCCAGCAGCCACTTGACTTTCGTGCCGCTGAAGTAGGCATCAATGACCAGGCCGGTCTTGCTGCGGATCTTATCCGCCCACCCCTGGCTGCGGAGTTGATCGCAATAGCCGGCCGTGCGGCGATCTTGCCAGACGATGGCGTTGTGGATGGGGCGGCCGGTGGCCCTGTCCCAGATCACCGTCGTCTCGCGCTGGTTCGTAATGCCGATGGCCGCGAAGTCGGAGGCGCGCAGGTTTTTATCCTGCATCACCTTCTTGGCGACGCTGATCTGGCTACTCCAGAGGTCTTCGGGGTTATGCTCCACCCACCCCGGACGCGGAAAGATCTGCTCGAACTCCTGGTTGGTCTGGGCGACGACCTGCCCGCTGTGGTCGAAAATGATCGCACGCGAGCTGGTCGTGCCCTGATCGAGGACGAGGATATACTGCGCTGCCATGAAGGTTGCTCCTTTATTTGACCTAGGCAATCAACAGGATCAGCCCTGCCAGCGCACCACCCAGCAAGGGGCCGACCACCGGAACCCAGGAATAGCTCCAGTCGGACGCGCCTTTGCCGGGGATAGGCAAGATCGCGTGGGCGATGCGCGGGGCCAAGTCGTGGGCGGGGTTGATGGCATAGCCGGTCGGCCCGCCTAACGAAAGCCCGATGCCCCAGACTAGGGCGGCTACCAAGTAGGGACCGAGGGCCGGGGCCCGACCCGTGCCGGACATTGTGTTCGAGAAGATCGCGCCGATGACGAGCACCAGCACGGCCGTCCCGATGATTTCCGCGATCAGGTTGGTGCTAGTACAGCATCGCGGAAATAACGTATCGGTTATGCGACAAGCGGGCGGCCAGTGTAGGTCCACTTGAAGGGTTTAGCCATGGTCTGATTGAAGTACGCGATGAACGCCTCAATACGCTTGGTCAGCTCTGTTACCGACTTGAAGCTCGCCCGGCGCAGTAAGCGACGCATTAACATGCCAAACCAGATCTCGATTTGATTCAGCCAACTGCAATGCTTCGGCGTGTACACGAACCTGATCCGATGCTGCGGCTCCCGCAGAAACGCCGCCCTGCTCGGCTGGGTGTGCAATATGCCGCACTTGCCCTTCTCGCCCAACTCCATCGCCAGACCACAATGCTTGTGTACCAAGCGGATCAGACCCTCCGACTGCTGCGTATTGAGTTGGTCGCTGCTGAAGATCCACTCTGCCGCCGGGTCGCTAGCGATAGTACGCTCGCTATGGGCCACAAAGTCGGCCTCGTTGCGCGTTGGCCCCAGTGAGCAGCTGACCAATGCGCCGTGGCCGGCGGTGATCCACACGATAGGCGGGGCAATTGGAATGACTCTAGGCACAATGACCCCGCAGCCCGCAGGGACGTATCCCGCAGCCGGAACGGCTCCTGCTTGATGGGGCAGCGCCCCATTAGGTGTAGGCAGGCGCTGGCTAGACGGGCGGCGTTCGTGCTATAGTGGCCCGGCAGGCAACAGCGATCCACCACGGCGCAGTGGTCCTGCCGCGCCGTGGTGGTTTCGCTGCCGGCACGGTTAGTAGCCGCTCGCCAACGGTTGCTGGTGGCTGAAGCAGGTCGCGCAATAGACTGGGTGGGTGCCTCGCGGCACGAAGGGCACGGTGGTCGGCCGGCCACAGGCCGCGCAGGTGACCGGGTGGGCCACCCGCGCACGGGTCACGCCCAGCGGCAGGGGGCCGGCACTCTGATGATAAACCGCCCGGCAGGCGGTGCAGCGACAGGGCTGATTAACCAGCCCTTTGGTAGCGTAAAACTGCTGTTCGCCGGCAGTCCACACAAAATCCTGGCCGCAATCGCGGCAATGCAACAGCTTATCAGTAGGAGACATGGGTTTCGACTTCCTCGGCTCAGGAGTCGCTGTGTTTCCCGTCATGGTCCCCACCGCTTGAACCCCCCCAGGTCGCCGCAGTGTGTTTGGAGCTCTAACACTAGCGCCAATCGTATTTTAGCACAAGAATCGCCATGAAGCAATAGTTGATAGCGCCCTATTGGGGGGCCAGGCCATAAGAAAGTTATAAGTAAGCAGGAGGATCAAGATGGATGCGAAGCGCCATGCGCCGTGGACCGTGGGCATTTTGATTTTTGACGCAGTAGAGGTGCTGGATTTTTGCGGCCCCTTCGAGGTGTTTGCGACCACCGGCGTATCGTCCGGCACAGCTGCAAGCGGCGCGCCGTTCAGCGTGTTCACCGTGGCCGAAACGGCGGCGCTGGTGCGCTGTCAGGGTGGGCTGTTGGTGCAGCCTCAGCATACCATCGCGGACCACCCGCCGCTCGATCTGCTGGTGGTGCCCGGCGGCTGGGGCACGCGGCGCGCAGTTCACAATGCGGCGCTGCTCGACTGGATCGCCGCACAAGACCAGACCACCCAGCTTACACTCTCGGTCTGCACTGGGGCGTTCTTGCTGGCCGCACGGGGCTTGCTCGATGGGCACCCGGCCACTACCCACTGGGCCAGCCTGGACCGCCTGCAAGCGACCTATCCGCAAATCACCGTGGTGCGCGATAGGCGCTACGTAGACGCGGGGCGCATCGTTACTTCGGCAGGCATCTCCGCCGGTATAGACATGGCGCTGCACGTTGTCCGCCGGCTCTGTGGCCCTGCCGTCGCCGTCGCCACCGCCCGGCGCATGGAGTACACTTGGACCCCAGCGGCCGCGTAAGCCACGCCGGACCGCTTAAGGGTGCGAAGACGGCGCGTGGATGCCGCCGTTTTCGGGGGGTTCCTATTCGGGTACGGTGATCACCGCCGGACGCAAGGGGCGATGGCTCAACGCCAAGTCGGCGTTTTGGATGATCCACTCGCGCAAGACCGGGCGGGCGGGGCCACTGATGCCGACCGCATCTATGGCCGCCAGCATATGGTTGATCCAGGCATCGCGCTCGTCTTCGCTGAACCGGCGGCGGTGGTGGGCGTTCACCAAGTGGCCGAAATGCCGGCTCTCAGACCAGCGCGGCGGGCCGCCCAGCGACTCGATCAGGAAGCCGGCCAGCCGCCGCTTGCCCGGCTCCATGTTGGGCGGGAAGAGCGGGCGCAGGCCAGGATCGGCGGCCACGCGGTCATAGAAGGCAGCGGTGAGCGCCAGAAACGTCGCTTCGCCGCCGACCATTTCGTAGAGGTTCATGGGTTGCTCCTTTGGGTTCACCACGGCGGCACGTAGGCACGGCGATTACGCGAAGATGGGGCGGCGGCTTGCCGGTTGTCGTGGCCTGGACTATTATAGCAGGCTTGTGCGCCGTCCTACCAGTTGACATAATCGCTCGGTTCGCGCTACAATAGACCCAGGCGGTGACGGAGCCATTGCACGAGGAAGGATTACTCACTATGCACGTTCTAACGCTTCGGCGGGGCGCGGGCCTGCTTGGATTGGGTGTATTGCTGGCCCTGATCGCCTTGCCGCCCGGCGCTGCCGCCGCGCCGCCGGCCCGGCCGGTCTATGGGCTGGGACGGATTGATGCGGTGATGAAAGACCGGCTGGGCCGCGTCTGGCAGGCCGGGCAGCAGTTGGGGCAGCGGGCCAATGTGCTGGCGAAAGTGGGCGACAGCATCACCGCATCGGGCCTCTTCCTATCGGATGCGGGCGACGGCAACGCCGTGCTGGGCGCGCACCCCGAACTGGCCTCGATCATCGCCTATTACCGCAAGGTGCGCGTGGAGACCGTGGGCGGCGTAGCCCACAACTCGCTGAACCGCCGCAGTCTGGCCGCGCGTGCGGGGTACACCGCCTTTCAGCTCTACGGGCCGACGGTCAGCCCGTTGCAAATGGAATATAGCGCGATCAACCCCGCCGTGGCGGTGATTATGATCGGCAGCAACGACATAGATGAGATGGAGGCCGCCGAGTTCCAGCCTGACCTGGCGGGTGTGGTGGATAGCACCTTGCAGGCCGGTATCATCCCCATCCTCAGCACGATTCCCGACCGCAGTGACTCGCCGCGCACGATTGCCCGCATGGCCGCTTTCAACGCCGTGATTCGCGAGGAGGCCGCCGCCGAACACCTGCCGCTGGTGGACTACTGGGCTGCGCTACAGCCGTTAGCCAACCGCGGCATTGGGGCCGACAGCTTGCACCCCACCGTCTATCCCGCCCCGCGTGGCGCGCAAGGCTCGGTCACGTTCACGGAGCGCGGCTTGCAATACGGCTGGGATCTGCGGAATTATCTGACGCTGCAAATGCTGGCCCGTGTGCGGGCGGTGGTGTTTGCCGATGGCCCGCCGGACGAGTAGGCGGTAGGCAGTAGGCAGTAGGCAGTACCGGCCCAGGAGGGTTGGCTAACGGCTCGGCACATCGAATTGTAGGAGGCGGTTCCACCCGGCGCTGCTTACCTTACCGCTTTTTAGCCGGCGGCCACCGCTACGCCTGCGGGTCGGCTAGGTACGAGGGCCGGCATCGCCGGGTGGAAACGCCTCCTACAGTACGATCTCCATCCCATTGCCGCGATCTATTCGGGTATTCGGGCCGCATTCGGGTACGGCCTGGGCCTTCTTACGGCTCATTCTTGGCGCGCAGTGTGGTCAGGTTCGTGACCGTCATGTACAGATCCCCGTCGCTGATCTCTTGGCTTGATTTGGGGTGGATTTCGAGCGCCGTGGGATAACCCAACACGGGATCGAAGCGCACGGTGTAGGTGAAGGCCGAATCGCGTTTGCTGAGGAGTCCCTCGATAGTGGCAAACTGGCCTTCCACGGTATAGCCCTGTAATCGTGCCTGATCCGTGCCAAGCGTGGTAGTGAAGGGTCGCCCATCGTGTAGGGTGTAGACCGGTTCCACCTGGTTATCGCGCACACGCAACGTCCAGGTGCCTTGCGCGACGGGGCAATAGCAGCCATATTGCAGGGTCACTTCATACTCCGCGACCGCACCGGCCTGCCAACGGGCACGGGCCGTGTCGAGTGCTTGGCGGTTGATATTGAGGTTGCCGGTCGCATTGGCCCACAGCATCCCCCCAACAACACCGAGCAGCATGGCACCGGCGACGAGGCTATACACAATGCGGCGGCTCATCGGTGGGGCACCCAGAGCAGGATCGCCAGGACCACGGCCATACCGAAGCCGGCGATGGCGGCGCTGCTCAGGCAGTCGATCAGGAACTCGCGCGCTTGGTGCTTGACGGTGGGGATGTGTGACCACCACGCCTCGCCGATGATCAGCGCGATGAGCAGCAGGCACGCGCCGGCCTGCGTGACCGGGTCGCCGCCGAAGCCGCCGGTGAGTTGCGCGACCAGCAGCCAGAGTGCGCCACCGCCGAATAGGCACGTCCCATACTGGATACTGCCCAGCAGCCACAGCGTGCCCAGCCGTTGTTGACTGCGATTCATGGCGTGGCTCCTGCCTCGGCCAGGGCCGCCAGCGCGCTGAGGACGCGCTCTGGGGTCATCGGCTGGGCGGTGAGCCACGCGCCGGTGGCATCGTGGATGGCGGCGGCGATGGCCGGGGCGAGCGGCACCAACGGCATCTCGGCCACCCCGCGCGCGCCGAACGGGCCGTTCGGGTCGGCCAATTCCAGCAGCAGCGGTGTGATCTCCACCGGCATATCCAGCGTGGTCGGCAGCAAGTAGGTGCTGAAATGGGGGGTCAGCACGCGCCCCTCCTGCATCTGGAACTGTTCCAGCAGCGCGTAGCCCAGCGCCTGGGCCAAACAGCCCTCGATCTGGCCCTCCACTTGCTGCCGGTTGATGGCGCGACCCACGTCGTGTGCGCTGATGATCCGCAGCACCTGCACCTGCCCAGTCAGCGTGTTGACCTCGACCTCAACGGCCTGGGTCACATAGCCATAGGCATAGTTGGGCCGCCCGGCGGTCGTCTCTGGGTCCAGCGGCGTGGTGGCGGGCGGGCGGTAGGTGTGGGTGGCACGCGCGGGCCGCGCCCCCGCTTGCCACGCTTGCAAGGCTTCGGCGGCGGCGTTCTGCACGGCCCGCCCGCCCATCAGGGTCATGCGCGAAGCCGACGCGCTGCCGGCGTTGGGCGCTTGGCTGCTGTCGTCCGTCACCATCTCGATCAGGGGCGACTCGCCCGCGCCGCCGGGCTGCTCGAAAGGCAAGCCCAGCGTTTCGGCGGCGATCTGGCGCAGGATGGTGTGGGTGCCCTGGCCCACTTCGGCGGCCCCCACGCGCACCGTGGCGTGTTCGATCCGCTCACTGCCGTAGAGTTCGACCGTGGCGGTGGCCTGTTCGGGATAACCGAACGAGTAGCCGATGTTTTTGATGCCGCAGGCGAGGCCGAACCCCCGGCGCAGGTGCGGCGCACGGTGGCCGGGCGGCGTGCTGCCATAGCCCCAGTGGGCGCGGGCCTCAGCCACGCAGCTTTCCAGCACCGGCAGCGCGCTCACGCCCGGCGGCAACGGTTGCTGGGTGGGTTCAATGCTGCCTTCGCGGTAGATGTTGCGGCGGCGCATCTCCACCGGGTCCAGACCCAGCGCGTGCGCTAGTCGCGTGACCATGATCTCGGCGGCGAATTGGGCTTGCGGCGCGCCGAAGCCGCGAAACGCGCCGGACGGGATGTTATTGGTGTAGACCGCATAGCCGTCCACCTGGATATTGGGCACTTCGTAGGTGCCGGTGGCGAACAGCGCGGCGACTTTGATCACCTCGCTGCTGGTGGAGGCATACGCACCGCCGTCGGCCAGCAGTTCGGCCTCCACCGCTACGATGCGCCCGTCGCGCATGGCTCCCCAGCGGCAACGCACCGTGATGGGGTGGCGCTTATGGTGGGCGACCATTGATTCTTCGCGGCTCCAGACCATCGCTGTGGGGCGGCGCAGCTTCCAGGTGGCAAGCGCGAGCAGGTGCTGAATCGAGAGGTCTTCGCGCCCGCCGAACGCGCCGCCAATGGCCGCATAGCGAATGATCACCTCATCTTCGGGCAACTGCAGCATAGCGGCGATTTGGCGGCGGTCTTCGTGCAGCCACTGACCGGCGGTTTCGATCACCAGCTTGCCCGCTTGGTCATAATAAGCAATCCCCGCTTCGGGTTGCAGATAGGCGTGATCTTGCCAGGAGGTGCTGTACTCGCCGGCCAGCACCACATCGGATTCGGCCAGCGCACGGGCGGCATCCCCTTTGCGGATCGGCACATGGGCCAGCCGGTTGCTGCCGTGCGCCGCGTGGATCGGCGGCGTATCGTCAGCCAACGCCGCACGCGGGTCGGTGACGGCGGGTAGGTCGGTGTAGGCCACCTGTACCTGCGCTGCCCCGGCGGTGGCCGCCTCGCGTGTCTCGGCCACCACCAGCGCCACGCGGTCGCCCACATAGCGCACGCGGTCGCTGCACAGCACCGGTTGGTCGGCCTCCACTAGGCCATAGGCGTTGTAGGGCACATCCGCCGCCGTCAGCACCGCAATCACGCCGGGTTGGGCCAGCGCCGCGCTGGTGTCTACGCCGTCAATGCGCGCATGGGGCCGCCCGGCGAACACGATCTTGCAGTGCAGCATCCCCGCCGCCACGAGGTCGGCGGGATAGCGTGTCGCGCCGGTCACTTTGCCGCGTGCGTCGGGCCGCGCGATAGATTGGCCGATGAGGGTAGGCGTAGGCATGGCTTTAACCTCTGATGTGGGTCGTTTCACCCTGGCGGATAGTTCGTAGCGCTGTCCGCACAGCCGGCATTAGCGGGCAGTAAAGGTAAGCGCAAGCAAAAACAAAAATAAGAGCAAGCATGAACCTATCAGCAGCCCTACTGCTATCGTTCGCACTTTGCGCCACACCACTGCGGCTAATAGTACCGGCACCAGCAAAGGTACAAAGTACGCAATACTGTAATAGGGCTGGCGGTCGTCCTCAATAAAGACGACCATGCTTCTTTTATAGGAAAGTGTATAAGGGAAATAGGAGGCGGCTCTTTCGGCTATACCCAGCATGATCATCGTGATCAGGATAGTGATGCCTGTGATCACCCAAGCGGGCACTCCTTGCGTGTGCGACTGCACCATGAGCGCAGCCGATATATATCCATCGCCACCCAGCGACTCCAGAACCGGGAGTGGGCGCGTAACCGCATCTACTAGGGCCGTCTGTGGGAGTGCATCTTGCCTCTGAATGATCGATCCGACAGTAGTAGCGTGTGCTGGGAACTCTTCCTGATCCGTATTCATCCGCCAAGACTCCTTCGTTAGTCTGTAACTTCCGGCCGCTGAGTTTGTGTGGCGAACATTCATCACAACAGGATTTTCACCGGGTTCTGCTCGCTAGCCAGTGCTTTACCTGTTCAAGCAATTCTACCGCTTGTTCCTGAGTAACGGACGGAAAATCGTCCAAGAACTCTTCTAGTGGATCACCTGCTTGGAGATAATCAATCAATGTTACCAGCGGCACTCGTGTACCAAGAAAAACAGGCGTGCCACTCATAATTTCTGGGTCACAATTGACGACGCGAGTCTCGATCATGGGTTTGCTCTTTCTGCGGTTCTGTTAAGCGCTGCCTAGATGCCGGCTACTGCCATTGTAGATCAAGGATATTTTCTGGGCAACCATGCCGGCTGCGGCTCTAGGATTTATGCGCTCTGGGATTCATGTGCCGGATTTGGCAGATTCCTGACTGTGGGAGCGGCCTCCTGGCCGCGATGGGCTACCCTTACCGCTCAGGTCGGACTAGCGGGTGAGTAGATCAGGGCAGGACAAACTCCATCGCGGCCAGGAGGCCGCTCCCACAATCCGCTGCCTCTCGCTCACCCTTGTCCTGCGCTCAGACTCTTATGCCCTCCACGCTCTGCACTGCGTCCAAAATCTTGCGGTAGCCGGTGCAACGGCAGATGTTGCCGCTGATCGCGGTTTGGATGGCGGGCAGGTCAGGGGCGGGGCGTTCGGCCAGCAGCTTGGCTCCGGCCATGAGCATACCGGGGATGCAGAAGCCGCATTGCACGGCGGCGTGGTCAATAAACGCCTGTTGCAGGGGGTGCAAGGTGTCGGAGCTGGGGGCCAGCCCTTCGATGGTGATGATCTGTGCGCCGTGCGCTTGGGGGGCGGGCACGAGGCAGGCCATGACCGCTTGCCCGTCGAGCCAGACGGTACACGCGCCGCACTCACCCTCGGCGCAGCCTTCTTTGCAGCCCGTCAGTCCGGCCTCGTCGCGCAAGGCGTTGAGCAGTGTTTTGCCGGCGGCGGAGGGCGGCAGGATGGCGCGTTGGCCGTTGATCGTGGTGCTGATCGTGCCGCTCCAGGCGGGCGGAGGGGGCGGCGGGACTGGCG
>JALYUO010000077.1 GCA_030853735.1 Chloroflexota bacterium | reverse complement strand
ACGTTCAATGGCGCGCTGCTCGACTGGGCCTGGGGCGGGCTGGGCGTGGCGGCTCCCGTCACCATCACGGTGGGCTGGGCGGATGTCGGCTGGGTGCGTGGCTTCCAGATCGGCGAAGACGCGGACGATGGGCCGAGTTTCCGCTGGGCCGGGCCGGGCACGCAGTCGGCATTGCGCTTGCAGCATCCCGCGCCCGGCAGTCGCCTGCTGCTGACCATGCACAGCCTGCCGCCGCCCGCCCCCGCGCCGCCCACCCGCGCCGTCACTGTCGCCGTGGCCGGGCACGTCTTGGCAACACTGGAGGTGGCCCCCACCTGGACCTCCTACCCGCTCACCCTGCCCGCCGCCTTGCCGGCCGGCGATCTCGTCGTCACCTTCACGTCCCCGCCGCAACCGGCTTCGGCGACCGATCCGCGCCGGCTGAGTTTTGCCTTGCAGCAGGCGTGGTGGGGGCCGTGACGAATGCGGAATGCGGAATGCGGAATGCGGAATGGTTTGTAGCTGCATGACCTTTGGTAGGGCATCGGCAGGTGTTGAACTGTAGGCGGCGGTTCCCCCCGGCGACGGGGGCGGGGCCGACCGGCCACGAATGGAGCCACGAATACACGAATGGAGCCACGCAGGGGGTGGATACGGGCTGCGCGGTGCTAGGCCGCGGCCAACCCTGGTCAGCCCCCCGTTGCGGAGGTTGCCAGCCGCATTCGTGTATTCGTGACCCCATTCGTGGCCGGTCGGCCAGCCCACGGGCGCGGGGCGGAGCCACCTTCCTACCGTTGCGCCGCTCGTGTCCGGCTCGGCCTTCAGCGGAATAGTGCATTGGACTTCGGCCACACCGATCCGGTGCTGGTGCTGCCCCACGGCGTGCGCGCCCGGCTGGACTGCGCCGCGCAAGCGTTCAGCCTCGTGGAGAGCGGCGTGACAAAGTAATCCAATAAAAAGGGCTGACCTTGCGGTCAGCCTTGTAGTAGATCTGCTGTAGTGTAGCCAAAGAGCTGCCAGGACAATTAGTAATTCAACATCTTAGCTCGTATCTCTATCACTTACATTGTTAGGACTTTCGCTTCTGATGCTCAATTACAGCCTCGCTCGTGCCTAGCGTAGGCACGTCAAGCGAAAGTCCTAATTGTATATATGAGTGTTAGCCTTTTGTCATGAACAACACTGAGACTAACACTACTGCATGGATGAGGTTCTTAATGAATTGATAGTTTTGCAGGATCATGGCTAAACGCGCTAAAAAAGCTAATCCTCCTACCAACAAATTGAGAACTTTCCATAGTGCTTTGAGGTACTTACTTAATGATGCTACTGCTCCTCCGACAAACTTACTCTCTTTGCCAATACATTGCCCAGCCGCTACTGTTTGTGGTTTTCCTTGCAGAACCTTGCCAACGAAATCATTTCGATTCCTTGTGCTACAGTAGCTTTCTGGCTGATGTACTCCCTCCCGATAGTGAATCGGGTTTTGTTTGGGTAACTTAGTGAGACGGTTCTTCCGTTTGTGTGGAATAGACATTTGGGGTGCTCCTTATTCTTGACGAATAAGGCAGCTCCTAGTCTCCTAAGCAGCACTATCTACCATGAACATGATAGCACAATCCGCTTGCTGTTGTCAAGAGGTTAAAATCTCGGCAACTGACGAGTGCCACCTTTCGGGTACAAACCTTATGAGGAGAAAACACATGACCAAACCACCCCTCCTACTGCTGCATGGCGCGCTGGGATCGCGTGAGACGTTTGCGCCGCTCGTGCCATTATTGGAGCCGTACTGCGCGCTGCATTGCCTGGAGTTTGCCGGGCATGGGGAGACCCCGTTGCGCGGGGCGGGGTTTAGCATGGCGGGCTTGGTGGCTGAGGTGCGCGCCTATTTGGACGACCACGCTATCGTGCAGGCCGGGCTGTTTGGCTATAGCATGGGCGGCTATGTGGCCTGTGCGTTGGCGCAAGCGGACTCAGAGCGGGTGGCGGGTATCGTCACGCTGGGCACTAAGTTCTACTGGGATGCGGCGACGGCGGAGCGCGAGACCGGACGGCTCGATCCGCAGAAGATCGCCGCCAAAGTGCCGCACTTCGCCCAGGCGCTGGCCGCCCGCCACACGGCCCTCGGCTGGGAGGCCGTGCTGGACCACACGCGCGACCTACTGACCGCGTTGGGGGCCAGTGGCGGCTTGCGTCCCGCCGATCTCGCCGAATTGGCCTGCCGCGTGCGGGTCTGCCAGGGCGACCGCGACCCCACTGTGCCGGTCGCCGAAAGCGCCGAGGTGGCCCGTGCCCTGCCGCACGGCGAACTAGAGGTGCTGCCCGCCACGCCGCACGAGTTCGAGCGTGTCGCCCCCGCCCGCCTCGCCTCCACCCTGCGCGAGTTCTTCGCGTTCTGAGTTCTGAGTTCTGAATTACGACGACCGACGGCGGACGGCTGCGTAAAACGTAAAACGTATGTAACGATTCAGCCTGGGTGGCGGTAGGAGGCGGTTCCACCCGGCGGCGGGGGCGGGGCTGACCGGCCACGAATGGGGCCACGAATACACGAATAGA
>JALYUO010000056.1 GCA_030853735.1 Chloroflexota bacterium | reverse complement strand
GTCCACCGGCAACCTGACGGGGCGCATCCCCGCGCCGCCGGGGGCTGGGCACCAACCGGCCCGCTTGGCTCCGTCGCCCCTGGGCGGTAACGAGGATCTGGTGCGCCGGGCACCGGCCAAACCGCCGGGCGGCGACAGCTATATGGACCTCAAGACCAAAGTGCAGAGCCAACTGATCGCGGAACTCGATCCGAAGATGGATCTGAGCAAGACCGATGAAGTGCGCCGGCAGGTGGAAGATATTTTCAACTCGATCCTGGAGACGCAGAATATTCCCCTCAGCCGCGTGGAACGCGCCCGTCTGTTCGAGTCGGTGGCCGCCGAAATCCTCGGCCTCGGCCCCATCCAGCCGTTGATGGACGACCCAGAGGTGAGCGAAGTGATGGTCAATGGCCCGAAAATGGTCTATGTGGAGCGGCGCGGTAAGCTGGAACTGACCAATATCCACTTCCAGGACGATAACCACGTTATGCGGATCATTGAGCGCATTGTGTCGCCGCTGGGCCGGCGTATTGACGAGTCTTCACCGATGGTGGATGCGCGTACCAAAAACGGGTCGCGCGTCAACGCGATCATCCCGCCGTTGTGCTTGAACGGGCCGACGCTGACCATTCGTAAGTTCGCCAAAGACCCGATCAAAATCGAAGACTATATCCGCTTCGGCACCATCACGCCGGAAATGGCAACCTTTATGAAGGCGTGTGTGCAGGTGCGGCTCAACATTGTCATATCGGGTGGCACCGGGTCGGGCAAAACGACGTGTCTCAACATCATGAGCGATTTTATTCCGCCCGACGAGCGCATCTTGACCATCGAAAACGCCGCTGAATTGCAGTTGCGGCAGGAACACGTCGTCACGCTGGAGTCGCGCCCGCCCAACATCGAAGGGAGCGGCGAAATCACGATCAACGACTTGGTGATCAATGCCTTGCGGATGCGCCCGGAGCGGATCATCGTGGGGGAATGCCGCGGCAAAGAGGCGCTGGCGATGTTGCAGGCGATGAACACCGGCCACGACGGCTCGATGACCACGCTGCACGCCAACACGCCGCGCGATGCGATTGCGCGCCTCGAAACGATGGTGATGATGGCCGGCTATGACCTGCCGGTGAAGGCGATCCGCGAACAAGTGGCCTCGGCGATCCAGGTGATCGTGCAGTTGGAGCGCATGAAAGACGGCAGCCGCAAAATCGTCAGCATCACCGAAGTGCAAGGCATGGAAGGCGATGTGGTGGTGTTGCAAGAGGTGTTTAAGTTTGAGCAAACCGGCACCGAAAACGGTAAGATCATTGGCCGGCTCAAGGCGACCGGGATTCGGCCCAAGTTTGTGGAGCGGTTTGAACTGGCCGGGATTTATCTGCCACCGAACGTGTTTGGCGTGACGGATCGCTTCTTCTAAAGCGGGCGGGAAAGGGTACGACCGATGACTCCGTTGGCGATTGCGGCGCTAGGTGCGGTGGGCGTGTTCATGGTTTTCATGGTGCTGGCGCGGGTGATGGCGAGCAGTGGCAACGTGGAAGCCCGCGTGCAGGAGTTTGCCGGGCGCCAGTCGGACACCGTGGCGGGCGGCAGGGGCGGGATCGACCGCGAGAAGATCAGCGCGCGCACCGACAAGATGCTGGGCGGCATGGCCTACGCGCAACGTGCGGCGCGCAACTTGGCGCAGGCCGATCTCAAGCTGACCATCACCGAGTTTCTGTTGATCAAGGCGTTCAGCGTGGTGGGCGGTTGGCTGATCGGCCAGTTCCTGGCCCGCGAGCAGAGCGGGGTGGTGCCGCTCATCTTTAGCGTGATTTTTGCTGTTATCGGCTGGTTCGCGCCCGACTGGTATGTGAAGTTTCGCCAGGGCAAGCGCATCCGCACGTTCAACGGCCAGTTGGCGGATACGATTGTGTTGATGTCGAACTCGTTGCGCTCTGGTTTTAGCTTTCCGCAGACGATGGACCTGATCGGCAAAGAAGTCGCGCCGCCGATGAGCACAGAGTTCCGCCGGGCGGTGCGCGAGATTGGCCTGGGTATGGGGGTGGAGGCGGCGCTGGTGAACCTCTACAACCGCGTGCCGTCGGAAGACCTTGACCTGATGATCACGGCGGTGACGATCCAATTCGAGGTCGGCGGTAATCTCGCCACGATCCTGGATACGATTGGGCATACGATCCGAGAGCGGATTCGCATCAAAGGTGAGATTCAGACGCTGACGGCGATGGGGCGGGCCTCCGGTTGGATCATCACGCTGCTGCCGTTCGCGTTGGGCGCGTTCATCATGCTGATCAACCCGACTTATATGAAGGCGATGTTTGATTGGCCGTGGGTGTGTATGCCGATTTGCGCGACGATCTTGATCGCGATTGGTGGCTGGCTGATTATGAAGATCGTGACTATCGAAGTGTAGCTGTGGCGTGTGCGGGGCAGTTCTAGGGGTAGGGAGTGTTTGCTATGGGTATCGAAATCATTCTGCCGGCGCTGGTGATGGTCGCTATCATGGGCGTGTTCGTGATGATGGCGCGGCGACCAGTGGGCGCGGGGGCCAACGTCGAAGATCGGCTTGCGTCCTATGCCGAGCGCCCCCGTTCGTTGGAAGAGATGGAAATGGAGCAGTCGTTCAACGAGCGGATTGTTAAACCGCTGTTGGCGAATGCTTCCGGGTTGCTGGGCCGGCTGGCCCCGTCGCAAAGCACGGAGCGCGTGCGGCTGAATCTGGCGATGGCCGGCAACCCCAACAACATGGGCGTGTCGGAGTTCGCCGGGATGCGGATCGTGGCGGCGATTGGCCTGACCGTAGCGACGCTGCTGGTGACCATTGTCGTGATGAAGCTGGCGTTGGTCAACGTGTTCCTCTACACCGTGATCGCGCTGGTCATTGGCTATATGCTGCCGGGGATTTGGCTGGGCCAGAAGATCAAGGCGCGACAGAAGGCGATCCAGAAGCAGTTGCCTGATGTGATCGATCTGCTGACAGTGTGCGTGGAGGCCGGCCTGGGCTTCGATCTGGCGATGCAGCGCGTGGCGGATAAGTTCACCAATGATCTGGCGCTGGAGTTTCAGCGGGTGCTGTCGGATACGCGAGTGGGCAAGCGGCGCGTGGATGCGTTGCGTGAGATGGTGCTTCGCACGGGGGTGGCCGATGTGGCGACGTTTATCTCGGCGGTGATCCAGGCCGACCAGTTGGGCGTGGCGATGTCGAAGGTGCTACGGATTCAGTCGGACCAGATGCGGATCAAGCGCCGCCAGCGGGCGGAAGAGCAGGCGCACCGTGCGCCGGTGATCATGATCTTCCCGATGGTGTTCCTGATCTTCCCGGCGATGTATGTGGTGATCTTGGGGCCGTCGGTGCCCAAGTTCGCGCACGCCTTCTTCCACATCGGCTAATTACGCCAGAGGCAGTTTCATGGATACGATCTCCCTACAGGCCGATCTATCGCTAGTAGAGCAGTGGCTAAATAGCCGGCCTGTTGCGGTTTCCGGTGAGGTGGCGCAATTTTTGGCCGATCATGCTTTTTTGCTGCCCCTTCTCGCTGAGGCGCATGATCAGATCGGCCGCTATTTCGGCGCTGCTCCGTGTGGCTATAGCCTTTTCAGCAACCCGGAGGATGGATCGGCGGTGCCGAAGTTGGTGCTGGCGATCCATCCGCTCCAGCCGCCTGTCGAGGCATTGGCCGCGTATTGCGCCTTCCAGCAAACGTGGTGGAACGCAAACCTCGTGCGTGCGTGCGGTGTCCTGATGATCGTGCCTGAGTATCCGTGATCTTTGATTGGCCTGAGTTTCTGTTGTTGGCCCGCAATATCACGGGTATGGGCGCAACGACGATTAGTGATGAGGCATACTGGCGGGCGGCGGTCAGTCGCGCCTACTACGCCGCCTACCATGTTGCTTTAGCTTATGCCGAGCGCCGGCAATACCAGCGACCCGCAGGGAAGGGTTCCCATGAGGCGCTGATTGCTTGGTATAGCACCTCCAAAAACCCGCGTCGCGTGGAGATTGGCGCGCAACTGGATAATTTGTTTCGAGCGCGCATCAGTGCAGATTACCACAAACATCCCCCACGGTCTAATTATTCGTACCCCGTCATCAATCAAAACAACCTGATCCTCAGCCTGCTGGAAGCAGACCATATTTTGCAAAGCGTCGGAGCGTTGTGATTTGCTGACTATCAATCCCTCTCCTGTTGTGCCTTTCACCCGTGGGCGGGCGACGGCGGCGGCGCTGGTCAATGTGACGCGGGGAACGGTGGTGGCGGGGGAGGTGCGGCTGGCGCGGTCGCCGTGGGCGCGCGGGTTGGGGCTGATGGGGCATGGTGGGCTTGCGCCGGGCCAGGCGCTGATCTTGCAACCGGAGAGCAGTATCCATATGTTTTTCATGCGCTGTCCGCTGGATGTGCTGTTCCTTGATGCGGCGGATCGCGTCCTGTTCCTCTATGTGGCGCTGCGACCCTGGCGGGTCAGCCGGATCGTGCGCGGGGCGAAGCGGGTGGTGGAGTTGCCGGCGGGCAGCCTCGCGGCCGGCGCGACGCAGGTGGGCGATCAGTTGGCGCTGCGCGACCCGGCCCCGTAGGTTTGCCGATGCCGCCTGTTGCTCCGTCGGTTGCGGCGCGCCTGTGGACGCGCCTGCTGGACTTGGTGTACCCCCGGCGCTGTGGTGGCTGTGACCGGCTGGGCGCATGGCTGTGTGCCGACTGCTTGGCGGCGCTGCAACCGCCGGCGCTGCCGGGCTGGATCTGCCCGGTGTGTGATGGGCCGTTGGTAGCGGGGCCGGGCGGGGCCGGCTGCCCGCTAGGCTGTGATAGCGGCGGGCTGCTGGGGGTGCTGGCGGCGGGTGCGTATGCCGATCCGCTGAGCGCGGCAATCAAACGGTTGAAGTACCAGAATTGGCAGGTGTTGGCCGTGCCGTTGGCCGGGTTGTTGGCGGCGACGTGTGCGGCCTCGCCTGCGCCGTGGGCGAACGCGGTGCCGCAGTTGGTGGCCGTGCCGTTGCACCGGCGGCGGCTGCGCGAACGGGGGTTCAATCAGGCGGCGCTGCTGGCGCGGGCGTTGGGGGCGCGGCTAGATTGGCCGCTGCTGGATGGCTTGGTGCGGGTGCGCTATACCACGCCGCAAGCGCGGCTGACGGCGGATGAGCGGGCGGTGAACCTGGAAGAGGCGTTTGCTTGGCGGGGGACCGCGCCGCCGCCACCCGGCCCGCTGGTGTTGGTGGATGATGTGTATACGCGGGGCTTTACGCTGAACCTGTGCGCGGAGGCGTTGCGCGCGGCGGGGGCGGGGGCGGTGTACGGCGTGGTGGTGGCGCGGGCGGGTGGGGTGCCTTCTTGACGACGGATTGCACCACAAAGACACGAAGCGCGCGAAGAACGGCGACGGATTGATCCGCGCAGGGCCGCGAAGCGACGCGAAGAACGACGAAGGGTTTTGATCCACGAAGGACACGAAGGATCACGAAGAACGACAAAGATGGATGGATATTCGCGCCGCGTTTAGCTAGAAACGCTTAACTTGCACAACCGAGGGCTGCGACTGATTTGATAAGTGTGGCAGTGGGACATTCTGCTTCCCCAGTACAAAGGCTGGTTAGCGTAAAAAGCGTGAAGTCTATTGGTATAGAACAGCTATCGTGAGTTGGCCTTGAGTGCGCGCCATGGCATCCAGCCACCATGCTTGCTTGAAGGACTCGTATTGGTCTAGCGCTGCTGTGGGCGCGCAGCCGGGGTCAATGGCCGCCACTAACTCCACGACCTCCAGTGCTTCGGGATCGCGCAGAAGTTCCAGCGAGGTGCGGGACTGGGGAAAGTGCTGTTGGATGGCGGTGTGTGCTTCTGCTAAAAGCGGTATGAGAAATGGATAACCGTCTAGGAACGCACGTACTGCGTCTGGTTGTGGCACGGCGTAATCCTGTTCGATGTCAATAATCTCGGCTGTAGCTTTGCTCATTGTGCGATCTTTCACTAGCGTCAGAGGATGCCTGTCTGTACAATCAGAGTATAGCATAGTCTACTGCTGCTGGGTAGGTTATTTACAGATCGCCGTGCAGGTGGGCTTGGGACCAGCGGAGGTCTAGGAGGGAGACGGGCACATCGAGCAGGTCGGCCAGCTGCTGGGCGGTGAACTCGACCCCGTAGGTGGGCAGGGCGGCGGCGGGGATGAGCAGGTGGGCGGCGATGAGTTGGGCGGTGCGCTCCTGTTCGTCTTGGAACCAGGTGCCGGCTTTGCAGGTGTAGAGGCGGTGGGGGTGGTAGGCGATGATGTGGCCGATTTCGTGGGCGACGGCCATGCGTTGCCAGGGGCGGGCCAGGCTGCCGTTGATGCCGATGTGGATTTCGCGCGGGCGCACCACCGCGAAGCCGAGGGTGCGCGGCGTGAAAGGGTAGTGGCGCACGGTGAAGCGGTCGAGCAGGCGGCCCAAGTCTACAGGTAGCCGGTCGTGCAGTTCGTAGCGCCGAATAAGAAACGCGATAGTGTCGCGGGTCGATCCGTCCATCGTCCCCTTGCCTTACAGGTCGGTGATCGCCTGTTCCCCGGTCGCTTCTTCGTCCAGGATGCCTTGCAATACGCCAATGATGATGGCGCGGTCGTGTTCGGGCAGATCGGCGATCTGGCCCAGGTAGATTTCCAGCCGGCGCGGGTCGGCTTGGGCCGGCAGCGGCGGGGTGGCACTCGCCCGCACGGGGGGCAGTGGTGCCTCTGCCGCACGGGGCGGTTGTGGCGGTGCCTCGGTGGGCCGGCGGCGGAATAGGCGGCGGAACATCAGCCTGGGTTTGTCCTCTTCTGCCAACGTGCGCTGGTTGCCGTTTGTGGGGCGACCAGGAGGGTTAGTATAGCACCATTGGGTGTCTGGTGCAAGGCGTTGGGCGCGGATAACGGTTCAGTCTAGCCCGCATGGTGCCCGATAAGCAGCGGATTGTAGGAGGGTGGCTC
>JALYUO010000047.1 GCA_030853735.1 Chloroflexota bacterium | reverse complement strand
GGCCAGGAGGCCGCTCCCACAGTTCGTGCGTGTTTCGTTCAGCAAGCATCCCGTTCTACGAACACAAGAACGCCCAAGCCCTGCTGACCACCGACTGCCCTTCGCCACCGTCGCCGACCGCCGACCGCCGACCGCCGCCCCGCCCCCAGGTGTGCTATAATAGCGGGCGATGACTACTGACCCCCCCGCCGGCCCCAGCCCCGCTACTGTCACCGGCTTCGATATTGTGACCGAGATCGCCTGCACGATCAACTCGGTGCTGGATCTCGATCAACTCTATCGAGTCATCTATGAGCAATGCTCGCGCGTGCTGGACACGGCCAATTTTTGGATCGGGCGGTCGGCCAACAATGGGCGCACGGTGGAGGCCGTGCTGTGGTTTCAGGGCGGCGTGCAAACGGTGACCCCCGGCCAAACCCTGCCCATTATCACTGGCCTCAACCGCGAAGTCTTGCACACGCGACGCACTTTGCGCGTAGACAGCTATGCAGCGGCCTGTGCCGCCCGTGGCCTCCCCGCCAACCTGCCGCTGGGCGACGACAGCGACTACTGCTGGATCGGCGTGCCGATGGTGGTGGGCGACCGGCTGATCGGCATCATCTCTAATAGCCGCCGCTATCCTTTCACACTCGAAGAAGCCCGCCTGCTGGAAGCGATTGCGGCGCTCTGCGCGGTGGCTATCGAAAACGCCGCGCTGGTGCAACTGGTCAGCGAGACCGCGCAAGACCTGATGCGCCGCAGCCAGGAACTCTATGTCCTGAACAATCACGCGGGCAGCGCCAATCGCGACCTCGAACGGCGCACCCGCGAATTGGCGGGCATCAACGCCGTCGCCACCGCGCTCAACCGCTCACTCGACCTGACCACGATGCTGGACCAAGCCGCCACGGCGGTCTGCGACGTGACCGGCTGGGACAGCGCGGCGATGCGCCTCTGGAATCCGCTCACCCGCCGTTGGGATCTGGTGGTGCGGCGCACCGGCGACTCGGCTACCGACGACACGCTGCCGTTGCCGCCCGGTCAGAACGAAGCTGATCTCTATACGCCGCTCACGCCCGACTTGCTGGCCGGGCGACCGCGCGCCTTCCAGGTGGGTCGCCAGTGGTCGGTGGTCAGCGGGCAATGGTCGGTGATTGACACCAAGTACACGGCCCTGCACGATGATCAGCCCGGTGTGGAGACGCGCATCGCTTTCCCCATCGCAGTGCGAACCGAGACGCTGGGGATGCTGGAACTGGGCGTGGCGCGACCCATCGCCCTAGCCGAAGTCGAGGCGCGGCTGACCGACCTGACATTGCGCGGCATCTGCGAACAGTTGGCGCTGGCAATCGAAAATGCGCGCCTGTACGCCGCGGCCCGTCAAGTGGCCGCGCTGGAAGAACGCCAGCACCTCGCGCGCGAACTGCACGACTCGGTCACGCAGTCGCTGTTCACGGTGACGCTGATGGCCGAAGCCGCGCAGGCCATGGTTGAGCGCGATCCGTCGCAGGTGGGCCGCTACCTCAGCCGGCTGCAAGCCACGGCGGGCGCGGCGTTGGGCGAGATGCGGGCGCTGTTGGCGCAGTTGCGGCCCACGGCCGTCGGCGCATCGGGGCTGGGTGCGGCCTTGCGCCGCCACGCCGAGACGTTGCGCGAACAGTGGCCGTTAGAGATCGCGGTCGAAGTGGACCCGCATCTGGGTTCTTTGTCCCCCGCCGTCGAAGATGGCCTCTACCGCATCACGCAAGAAGCCTTGCATAATGTGATCAAACACGCCGCCGCTGAGTCGGCCCGTGTGCGCTTGGCCCAGACGGTCGAACCCGGCGCGCCGCCCGGCTTGCTGCTGACTATTGAGGACGACGGGCACGGCTTTGATCCCAGCCGGCCGGCTGACGTGGGCCACGGCCTCGGCCTGATCGGGATGCGCGAACGGGCCAGCGCCCTCGGCGGCCATCTCACCGTCGAAAGCCGCCCCGGCCACGGCAGCCGGGTGGTGGTGGCGGTGCCTACGTAATGCGGAATGCGGAATGCGGAATGCGGA
>JALYUO010000046.1 GCA_030853735.1 Chloroflexota bacterium | reverse complement strand
TCCGCATTCCGCATTCCGCATTCCGCATTCGTCAGGGCGCGGCCAGGATGTCGGCGAGGCGGGTGGGTTCGGGCACGCGGTAGCCGGCGCTACAGCGCAGCGTGAGGGCCACGGCGGTGGCAAGGCTGAGGCGGTGGCCGAGCGAGACATAGATCGGCTTGGTGCCGGCGCGGGTCCGCACCACCATGCCGATGGTTTCGCCGGCATCGAGCAGCGGCGCTTGATCGCCGGGCTGTGGGCCGGGGTCCGTGTAGGTGCCGATGAAGCGCGATTTGGCGCAACCCAGCGTCGGACGGTCGAGGTAGACCCCCAGGTGCGAGGCCAAGCCGAAGCGACGCGGATGGGCATAGCCGTAGCCGTCGCACATCAGCACATCGGGCAGCAGCCGCAGCCGATCCAGCGCATCCAGCACCACGGGAATTTCGCGGAACGAGAGCAGCCCCGGCACATAGGGGAAGCTCACCACGCGCTCGGCCACGGCCTGGTCCACCACCGTCAGGTCGGGCAAGGCCAGCACGACCACCGCCGCCCGCCCCACGTCACGGTACGACACATCAATGCCGGCCACCGTGTGGATCGCGTCCAACGGCAGTGCGTCGGTCAGCTGCACCCGCCCGCGCAATTGCTCTTGCAACGCCACCGCCTCTTCCGGCGTGACATCCCAACTGTGCATAGTTGCTCCTTTGCGCGAAACGACGATAACACGGAGCCACGGAGACACGGAGATTGGTAGGAGGCGGGTCCACCCAGCGACGGCCCGCCTTACCACAAGTACGCACCGGCACCGCGCAGAGATTTGCAGCGCGGGACTTTGCGGGTATAATAGCCCTAGAAGGAAGCAGCAATGATCGAGAACAGGCCACAGGAATCTCTGCTAATCGAGGACATAGCACCTGATGGAACACGTATATCCCGCATAGCATCGAGCAGGCAGTCAGGCCGCGGCGGACGTTGGATCATCGTTGTGCTGGGCACCCTCGTCGGGATCTGGCTGGCAGCCACCCTGCTGATCGGCGGCCTCGTTGCCCTGACGGGGCATAGCGTCTGGATTACCGTAGGCACCTGGCAGTTCATCGCCGGCCCACCTATGCCACCGACACCCGGCGTGGTGCAGATGCCAGGTGCTTTTAGGATTGGAAGTCTGCCATCGGGACCGCACATTTGCCAAGCTGGTATAGGTGGTGATCTTGGCAAAGTAGTTTGGGGTATCCGGGACTGTTCTGCTACCACGTTAGAGCCGCCGTGGCCGGGGGTCCAACGATAATCCCGTGACAGAGCCGAAGGAGCATAGCAACCCACCGATGAGTATTGACCTTGACCCAAGCCGCCCCGCGCTGCAAGACGTGTGGCCGGACGCGACCTGCTACGGCTGCGGACCGGCCAATGCGGCGGGCTTGCAGATTAAGAGCTACTGGGCGGCTGACGGCGAGAGCGTGCTTTGCCGCTTTCAGCCGGGGCCGCAGCAGAACGCCGGCTTCCCCAACGTCATGTACGGTGGCCTCGTCGCCTCGCTCATTGACTGCCACTCGATCTGGACGGCGATTGCCGCGACCTACAAAGCGCAGGGTCAGGAGTACGGCTCCCGGCCCACCATCAGCTATGTCACCGGGTCGCTCACTGTACGCTACTTGGCCCCCACGCCGCTGGACGCGCCGGTGCTGCTGCGCGCCCGCGTCACCGAGTTGCACCCACGCAAAGCCCTGGTCGCCTGCACCGTTCACGCCGGCGAGCGGGTGACGGCGGAAGGCACTGTCGTGGCCGTGCGCGTGGACGATGATAAGTCGCGCGGAGCCTAGCCGCGCCCCAGCCCATAGGAGGTGGCGAGTTGGCCGATCAATGGGTGCCCTCACCCTATTTCTTCGACAAGACCTATCTGGCCGCCCGCGGGGTGGAGCGCCCGCGCGATAGCCTGTTTATCGTGCTGCACAGCAGCGCCCGCGCCGAAGCCGCCGAAATCGCCTGGCTGACCGGACCGGGCCAAGTTTCGGTACATAAATACGCCAGCCGGGCCGGCACGCGCTACAGCCTGGTGGCCGACGAAAACGCGGCCTGGGGCTGCTCCGTTGATCCGCAGTTCGAGATCGTGCCGCCACCCATGGGCAGCCGCTGGGCGCGCAACGAAAACTGGCCCGCGCTGCAATTGGAGCTGGAAAATGACGGCAGCGCGCCGTTCAGCGATCCGCAGTACGAAGCCGCCGCCGACTGGACCGCCGCCTGGGTGCAAGCCTACGGCATCCCTGCCGACCGCCGCAACATCCTCGGCCACCGCGAACTGACCACCGACCCCCGCCAGTCCGACCCGGCCAGTAGCTGGGACTGGACGCGCTTCATGAACGCCGTCGGAGCGCGGCTGGGCGCGGCGGGCTACCACGACTACTACATCGAAGGCCCGCCGACCACCAGCCGGGCGCTGTTCCACAGCCTGTTGGCGGCCGCGCCGCGCAGCCCGATCACCGACGAGTCTGACCGCTACTACGATCTCTGCGTGCAATATCGCATCAATCCGGCAGTGGCGCTGGCCTTTTTCTTCAAAGAGTCGAGCAAAGGCACGGCTGGGGTAGCTGTGCAGACGCTCAGTTGGGGCAACCAGCGCCGCGCACTCAAGCCCGAACGCACGACCGGCACGCTGCAAACGCAGTGGGGACCGTTCGCCATCTACCGCAGTTGGCTGGACAGCCTAGCCGATTGGTGCGAAAACCTCCTCAGCAACACCTACAAGGGCGAAGGCCGCACCACCGTGCGCGCAGTGCTGCCCAAATACGCGCCGTCGTTCGAGAACAATACCCAGGTCTATATCCAGCAGACGATTGACCGCATCACGCACTGGATCGATCTGCCCGGCCCCCCGGCCTTCGTGGACTTCCCGATCAAAGCCCAGCCGACCATGAGCCGGGGGCAGTTCAGTCGCGTACTCAGCGCCGCCGGCAGCCCGGCCCTGCCCGAAGCCGACGCGCTCTATGACCTAGCCGTGGCGAACGGGGTCAACCCGGCGGTGGCGTTGGCCTTTTTCGTCAAGATCAGCGCGGCGGGCAGCGGCTATGCCAACCCAGCCAAAGCCGGCAACCACAACTGGGGCGAGATCGCCGGCGACGGGCACGGCATCGGCGGCGTGCAAGCCTACCCGAACTGGGTGGACGGCCTGCGCGATTGGATCCGCGTGGTGGTCGGCATCTACGGCGGCGCGGGCCTGACCACCCTCAGCACCGTGGTGCCCCGCTACCGGCCCGGCGGCACCAACGACCCCGCCGGCTATGCCCGCGCCCTGAGCGAATTGATCCAGGGCTGGAAAAACGAGTTTGATCGATTTGGCTTCGTAAAGGGGCCACCCCAGTAACCAATAACGGCCAAACGAGTTACCTATAGCGGACTTACCCATGCGGCAGCCGCCCGCAGCGACCCAACGACCCGCCCGATTTTCAACCACTTGGAGGAAGAGACCATGCCCAGCCGGATCGTGATGAGTGACGCGGACCTCGAAGACGACGATGAATTGGATGAGGAAGAACTCGACGACGAGGATGATGACGAGTTTGATGATGAGGATGACGAACTCGACGACGATCCCGAAGACGAGGATCTGGACGAGGACGACGAGGAAGAACTCTAACGCCTATAGTAATTCAGCTAATGATCTGGAGGTTTATGAGATAGAGGAGTTTGCACCCCCAGGTGCGAACGACGCGCTGCCCTCGGAGTTCACACC
>JALYUO010000014.1 GCA_030853735.1 Chloroflexota bacterium | reverse complement strand
GGCGATAGGATTGGATTCGATTCTGTTTCTTGTCCGGCTGTTTCTTGTCCGGCTGTTTCTTGTGGGGTGCTTTCTGGCCCCCGGTGCGGGTCCGTTGTGACCCCCCGGCGGGGGTCATTTTGGTCCCCCGGGGGGGTGCTTTCTGACCCCTGGGGGTCATTCTGACCGCCGGGGGGGGTGCTTTCTGACCCCCGGCGGTCGCTACGTAGGCGTAGCCGATAGACCGGTGCTTCATCGCCCCGCTCGGCGGAGCGCCGCAGTTCGCGGGCAATCAGGTTTTTGTCCAGCAAACCCCGCACGCCACGTTTAATCGAGCTTTCCGAGCACCCGGCCCCCCAATCCAGGCGCCGGCCATCGCGCGTGACGATCCCGTGCACCATTTGCGCCACAGAGATGGGATCGGCCGCTTTCTTGAACCCGAAGGTACGCCGGATGATATAGAGCAGCACCTTCAGCTCGGCCTCCGACAGATAGGGCAACAACTCATCAAACAGGGCATCGGGCACCTGGGTATAGTGCGGCGCATCGAAGCCGCCGAACTGGAGAGGTGGTAATTCGGGCACACAAATTCCCCCTGACCTCTTGACAGACGGAGCGCGCGGTGCTAAGATAGAGGGGTCAAGCACTACTTAGGCGCGCAGTCCGGCTCACTGGTCTGCGAAGCACCGACCGCAACCAAACTCGTCTTGTTTCCAGCAGGACGGGTTTTTTGCGTGCCGGGCAGAATCTACGGATAGGTCACACCGGCGACCCGACTTATTCGCTCACAGGCGGGGTCTCCTCGGCGGCCGGTAAGGCAGCGGGTAGCGCGGCCTGCCCGACTGTGGTTTGCCACCAGGCGGCCAGAAACTCCAGCGCCTGGGGATAGGTGCGTTGTGGAATATGGTGGCTGTCCGACACGCTCAGCACACGGAACAACTCGGTCCAAATGCCCTGAAAATGATTCTTGGTCGGATTCACGCTGGTCAGAAAGAGGGCTAAGGCCTTGACTTGGGTCGCGATATGCGCCTGTTGTTCGGTGGTGAGGTAGGCTCCCGGCGCCACCCGCGCCTCTACTTGGTCCAGGCGTTTTTGAAACTGGCCCAGCAGCCGCGCCGCTTTATCCAGCCGCTGTTCGGTGTGGCTCAGCCGGCCTCCCTGGGCCTCGACCTCGTCGGCCATCTGCTGCAAGGCGACCCCGATCGCGCGGACTTGCGCCATCGAGGCCGTCATCTCCAGCGGCTGGGGGTCGGCGAGCGCGGTCGCCGGCTGTTCAAAGGCGCGCCAGAGGATATCATAACATTCCCACTGGTAGCGCTCGATCTTGCCCCGGATAGCCGGGTTTTTGATGCGGGTCGGTTGGATCTTAAAGAGCCAGCCGGGCAGCAGGGTCAACGGTAACGCCAGGACTTCCCGGATGCCGCCGGTGGCAGTTGTTCGTGTAACACGAACGAGCCGTAGGGCCTGGGCCAGGCGCGGCTCGCGTTGCATACTTTCGAACTGCCCCGACCAGGCCAGGCCCAGCAGTTCACAGATCTGGCGCACCGGCACATAGATCTGGCCATCCTCGGCCTGGACGGCAACCACCGGATCCCCATAAAACTCCACTGTTTGTTCCTGGCGCACCGTCAGCGCCCGACTGGCGGTCGGCAGGACCAGGGGATCCGCGTCGGGCGGCTCCGTTGGGTCGATCATCGCGTCCTCATTGCCTCATGCGGGGGCGGGTCGCCCCACCCAGAACAGCGGATCGGCCCCGCTGTTGTTGACCTGACAACAATTTAAGCTGGGGGGCTGTACGTCACATACAACCCTTCGACCAGTTCGCGTAAGCGGGCCAGATTAGTGAACTCCTGTAGCGAAATACCCCCACGTGCGGCGGCGCGGCGCTCAAAGGCGGTCAGCGATTGGATCGCCGTCTCCAGGCGCAAGTTATCGGCACGCACACGGGCCCGGTGCTGGCGATCGTCAGCCGGCGCATCCGGGGCGGCCGCGGGGGGGGGGTCTGCGAGGGTCTCCGCCGCCGGGCCGGTCAGGGTCCGCCGCGCCTGGGGCAGGTCATTGGTGGTCAGCCGTCCGGTGCGCAGCCCTTCCATCAACTCTGCCCGTAGCACGGGGTCCGCAATCTGCACCAGGCTGGCTGCCGCGCGGATGCTGTCCGGTTTCTCCTCCAGGAACGCCTGCACATCGGCCGGTGCGTGGGCGAGCCGCAAACGATCGGCCACATAGCCGCGCGTTTTGCCCACCCGCGCCGCGACTTCTTCCTGGGTCAGGGCAAATTGGGCCTGCATCAGTAGATAGGTACGCCCTTCATCCAGCGGGGTGAGATCTGCGCGCTGGATATTTTCGGTGACGGCCATCTCCACCATGTCCCGGTCGTCGAGATCGCGGACCTGCACCGGGATCGTCGCCAATCCGGCGCGCCGCGCCGCTTCTCGGCGGCGATGGCCGAAGGCCAGTTGGATCATGCCGGGCAGGGTGGGGTGGGGCCGCCCAACAAGCACCCCCTGGAAGCCCTGCGCCCCGATCACTTCGGCGAGTTGGTCCAGCTCCTCGGCATTCATGGTCTGGCGCGGTTGGTAGGGGTTATCCTGGAGCTGCGCCAGCGCGATCTCCCGCGCCGGCGCGCTGTCGTTGGTGCTGCTGGTAAAGAGGGTGCTGGGCCGCGCCGCCGGGGTCGTGCGCGGGCTTTCCAGGAAACTGACGTCGGGGGCCGGTTTACGCGCCATAGGGGTCGCCTCCCACCATCGCCGTTACGCCGGCGGCGGGCAAGGCCGCCTCCGTCAGATCCAGTTTCAACTGGGCCGCCGCCGGCCCGCCCACGACGGCCAGGATCTCGGCGAGCAGGAGCCGATAGGGCGTGGTATGTTTACTTTGCGGGGCCAGATATGCCTGGATCGAGCGGGCATTGGCGGCTTCTTTGTACACGGTGGAATAGGGGATCGCGTTACGAAACACCCGAATCGCGCGGATGTTCAGGGCCCGCCGCAACGCCTGATCCATCGTCTGGTCGGCATTCGAGGTTTGCATCATCATGGGCACCGCGCCGGCGATCTGGAGCTGGGCGTTGGCGTCACTGCGCGCTTCGTCAATGCGCTCCAACAGCAGTTGCAGCCCGCGAATCGAAAGCATCTGCGGCTGGGTGGGCACAATCAACCAGTCGGCCGTCATAAAGGCCGTCACGGTCAGCTTCCCTAGATTGGGTGCCGAGTCGATCAGGATGTAATCGTAGCGGTCGCGCACCCCGGCCAGGATTTTCGCCAGAAAGCCACCCCACATCGGCTTGTTGCCGAATTCGGTATCGGCATCGGCGGCGACCAGGTTGATCGGGGCCAGGTCCGGCCCGAAGCCGGTGGGGACGATCACATTGTCAATCGGCACCGCACGCGGGGTCAGCATCGCATCATAGATGGTCTGGGTCAGGCCGTCGGGATCCAGGCCCATGGTGAAGGTGAGGTGGCCTTGCGGATCCAGATCCACCAGCAACACCCGCGCCCCCAACTGATGGAGGAGCACGCCCAGGTTTGCGGTGAGGGTCGTTTTGCCGACCCCGCCTTTCTGATTGGCGATGGCGAGGGTGATAGCTCCCGGCGCGGCCGCGTGCCCGCGCCGCGCCAGGTACGACTCCACTTCGGTTTCGGCAATCCGCCGATGCCCGCCCTGGGTGGTGGTCGCCGGCAGCTCCCCGTCTTCCACCATCCGCACCACCGTGCGTGGGCTGATCCCCAGGCGCATCGCCACTTCGGCGGTCGTCAACAAACGTGTATTCGCCATGTTTTTCTCCCGCCAGGTGGCGCTGGTTGTTGTGTCACTTTTGCCGGTATTATAGCGCGAAAACTGCAAATTGTCAATAGCTTTTCCATATAATACTCAAAATGGCAGGTTACTCCTAAATACTGTTAATCTCGCTAATTTTATGGACCGCTCTCCGGTGGGTACGCAACCGCCGGCGGACTGAATGGGTAGTACTTGCGCGAGGGTGCTTACCCCCCGGAGTGCCGACCGGCGGACTCGTCTTTTCCAGGGCCGGCCCCCGTTGCGCGCAGTAACCCATGCCGGCGCCACCCCGCTCCGTGCCGCCAGGTACGCTGCTGCGATCCCCTGCGGCACGGCTGCCGGCACGCCATGCTACGGCGGACACGGGCCCTCTGGGATACGTTCTTTGCCGCAGGGTGGTGGTGGCTCCCACTGGCTGTGCTGCTAAATCCCGCCGCGCTATTCAACCCGCCCGGGGCTGTACGTTCCGCCGGGGCGACTTATACAGCGGGTGTCCTGCCCGGGCGCGGTCCGGTTGCGCGTTGCCGGCGGGGTATCCGCTGCCGCCCGGGCGGATGGCCTTTCTGCTGCGAATCACTTGCCTGACTCTAACGCTAGGGACCAAGTGTGTCCTACTGCTGGACAGTGTTTCTAGCCTATTGCGTGCCCGCTGTCTGTGGGGCGGCCCGTGCGGGCGGCCCTGTATCTGGCAGAGTGCTGGCCCGCAGCGGCGGCACCCATGCCCGCCATAGCTATTCGCGCTATAGCCGCGGCGCGCCGGCGGGTATCCCGGAACGGCGGCGCACCGCCGGTGTAGACAGGCCAGCGCGCTCAAGCGCTAGAGGATGCTTGTCGGCCGGCGATCGCACGGCGGATGGGTGTGGGGGCATGGACCCTGCCCGTAAAGGCGTTGCGCGTTTCGCTATATGCCGGTGGTGGGCCCGGAATACACCACCGGCGGCAGTGGGCCGGTGGTCAGCCGGGGTCTATTGACTAACTCAAGATCCGTGTACGGGTGGCATGCTTGTGCCGGTCGGTTGTTAAAGGTGGACGTAGTGCTGTTAGATCCCCGTACATACCCCTGACCTGCGGTGCCCTCCAGCGATTGTTGACCTGACAACAATCGCCGAGTAGCGGGCGTGGTCGTTATCCCGCCCGCCGTATACTGATACGCGGGCTAAAGGCCGGTAGTTTTCACGCTCGCCGTTCATATAACCCGCGTGAAAGGTGCCGATTCTATAGCGAAGCCCGCCGCCACCCTGCCGCCAGAGCCATGGCCTGCCCCCACGTTCCTACGGCTCGATTAGATGCCGCCGCCCGCGCACCCCCTGCCAATGGATTTTCAGCGCACCGGCTGCCTTCTGTACAGGAGGGGACAAGGGGGGCGGATACGAGTCTGCTGCATAACGGGCATGGCCCGGTGGTGATGAGTTTACTGTGGGATCGGGTGGTGAGTGCGCTGCTGCGGTTGCCTTGGCCGTACCACAAGGGCCGGAGCACCCACATAATTTTGCAGTTCCCCCCGTGCAACGCAAAGGCTAACGCAGTGCAACGCAAAGCCTGCCGTAGTGCCATTCAAAGCCTGACGTAATGCAACGCAAAGTCTAACGTGACACCTGATAGGGGGGTCGGCCAAGATGCGGAATGATCCCTATTGACTTGTTGTGTGATTTAGCATACAATGCTTACAACAATACGCACAACACGCACGCAGATCAGGAGGATCTGATGGCAACGCTTACTCCGGATGATGTGGCCCGGCAATTACGGATTAGTCCCGAAACGGTGCGGCGCTACATTCGCGACGGCCAGTTGCCGGCGCAGAAAGTGGGCGGTCAGTATCGCATCGCCAGTACCGACCTGGCAATCTTCACCGGAGCTACTGGGGGCACCGCCTTGCCCCGCGTCGCCGTGATTGCGGTGACCAACCAGAAAGGCGGCGTGGGCAAAACGACCACGGCCGTGGCGGTCGCGGCGGCCCTGCGGGATCTCGATCAGCGCGTGTTGCTGATCGATGCCGATCCGCAGGGCAACGCGACCGCGTGGCTCGGCTTTGATCGGGCACAACGCTATCTCTCGCTGTACGAGATCCTCAAAGAGGCGGCGCAACCGACCGGCGACGCGGACCTCAGCCCCGCGATTGTGGTGATCGAGCCGGGCCTGGATTTGGTGCCGGCCCATATTAATATGACGGCGTTAGACATCGAACTGGTCGGCGCATTGGAGCGCGAGTGGCTATTGCACGATCTAGTGCGGGCACTGGAGGGGCGCTACGATTACATCGTGATCGACTTGCCACCAACCCTGACCTTACTAGCCGTCGCGAGTCTGCTGGCCGCCGATAGCGTGCTGATCCCGCAGGTGCCGGATGCGGTCAGTGTCCAAGGCTTAGGCCAATTGCTGGATACGTTACGCCATCTGCGTCGTGCCAAGCGGAAGCGCCAGGAAGATCTGACGGTGCTGGGCGTGCTACTGACCCAAGTGCGGGCCAACACCGACCACCATCGACAGTATCGGACCTTTATTGCCGAATTTTGCACCGCGCGCGAGATCCCCTTCTTGAGCGCCCCGTCCGAGCAGACGCGCGGTCAGGGGGATTACGTCGAGATCCCGGCTACCATTCGCGCCCCCGACGCGGCGGGGCGGCATATTCCCCTATCCCGCTATCCCGAAGGCCGCGAGGCGGCCGCCGCCTACCGGAAACTCGCCCATCTGCTCATCCCTATGGAGGCTGCTCATGTCTAAATCCAGCGCCCCGCTACCCAATGCGCTGGTCCACTTTTTGGATCAGGCACCCGGTCGGGAACTAGAACACGCCCGCCAGTTGCCCATCGATCAGATCGACATCAACCCGCTGCAATCGCGCCAGCAGTTCGATGAAGCCGGCTTGGATGAACTCCGACGCAGCATCGAGCAGTATGGCATCCTCGAACCGCTGCTGGTACGACCCGCCGGCGACCGCTTCCTGCTTGTGGCCGGGGAGCGCCGCTACCGGGCCGCCATCGGCGCGGACCTGAGCTACGTGCCGGTGATCATCATGCCGGATCTGGACGAAGCGGAGGCGGCCTTCGTGACGGCCACCGAAAACCTACAGCGTGAGGATCTCGATATTGAGGATGAGGCGCGGCAGTTCGCCCACTTGTTGGAAGTCAGTGCTCTTTCGCAGCGCAAGCTGGCCGAAACGCTGGGTGTGGGCTTTAATTACCTCTCGGAGCGCGTGCGCCTACTCAAACGGCCCGACCTCATTGCCCGCTATCGCCAGGGCGACCTGACGTGGCGGCAAGCGATTCACGCACTGGGTAGTACCAGCAGTGAACCGACGACCCCTGATGCCCCTGCCCTGTATTCCCGGAATACAGGTCCAGACAGCGAACAACTGTTAGGAAACACAACATCGTTGTATTCCGCGAATACAGATCCGGCCAGCATCCTGGTCAACGGCACGCCTATGGTTGCGGATGGTGCGCCACTGCCGCGCACCCCCCGTGCGGCGCTGGATCACGCCGGCGGCCCAGCATTCCGCCCGCTGGAGCGCTTCGAGCAGTTTATCGAGCGTTTGCAACCCGCGCAGGTGCCGCCGGACCAGCGCACTGCCCTGATCGCCCGCCTCGATGCGACGATCACCGCCGCGCAGGCCGCCCGGCGGGCACTCGAACAGGCGGGCAGGTGAACGGCATGGAGAGTCCCAGCGCGCCGTCGCCATTCGAGCAAATCCGTCAGTCGGCGGCCGCCGGCGACTACTGGTGGGGACGCGATCTGGCGGAGCTGCTGGGCTATGACGAGTGGCGCAGCTTCCGGCGCGTGGTGGATCGGGCGCGGATCGCGTGCGCCAACACCGGCCACCCGCCGGCGGATCATTTCATAGATGAGCGCCGACGGAACCCGGCGACGGGCACGCTCCAAGCCGATGTACAACTATCGCGCTTTGCCTGCTATCTCATTATCGAGTCCGCCGATCCACGCAAACCCGCCGTGGCTCTCGGCCATGGCTACTTCGCGATCCAGGTGCAGCGCGCTGAGCAGGCGGATCAGGCGGCCATGACGGAGGACCAGCACCGCCTCTTCCTGCGGCAGCGCGTGTCGGATCATAATAGGCGCCTGACCGCGACCGCCCGCACGGCCGGGGTCTTGCAACCCCAGGATTTTGCTATCTTCCACGATCACCGCTATCGCGGCCTGTACGGCGGGTTGAGTGCCCGCGACCTCCTTACCCGTCGGCATTTGGCGGCGGACGCAGCCCCGCTGGACTACATGGGGGCGGAGGAGCTGGCGGCGAATTTATTCACCGTCACCCAGACGGAGGCTAAACTGCGCCGTGACGGCATCCAGGACAAAGACGCGGCCAACGCGGCGGCGCGCCACGTCGGGCAGCGGGTGCGCGAATTCTTATTGGAGGACAATGGAGTCGCGCCGGAGGATCTGCCCACGCCGCTAGAGAGCATCCAAGCGGTGCAACGCGCCGAACGCCGCCGCATTCGGCGCGGCCCGCAACACGCGATGTTTGTCGAACCAACCGACGAGCCGTAGCGATTTGTTAGCGCTCTGCGGGCGTTTCGTCAGCGCACACACCTAGCCAGCGCGACAATACGGCGCTACACCTTAGAGGAGCCTGCGGAGTTCAGTCCGGCCGCGAGCGGCCGGCAACCAGACAACCCAACACTCCGGTAGAAAGTAACGAACCCCTCCTGCGTCAACAGGAGGGGTTCGTTACTTCCACCGATTAACAGCCCTGGCCGGGGCCGCGTCGTGGTGCTTTGGTGACAGCCTTTGAAAGCCGCGCAAGCCATGCCCCTTCAGGGGCGGTGGTAAGCGGCACTTTCCCAGGTGCTCAAAATCCCCGTAAGGCGGCTGGGGGCCGTTGGTGATTCCCGTTTCCGCTTTTTGGTGCCCGCGGCGGATACCATTAGGGGGGACCCTGGAATGATTCGGACGGTATTGCTACCCTGCCATCTCGCCAAAGCGACCGCGGATGCCCTCAACCGGGAAGCGGGTCGGGTGTATTCGCGCGTGCTCGTCACCCACTATCGGATTTATCGCAAACACAACCTCTGGCTGTCCCCCGCTGCGGCGGAAAAACTGGATGATTTCTACAGCCGCGCCGACCCGCCACTGCTGCACGCCCACAGCAAAGATGCGGCCCAGCAAGCCTTCTATAAAGCCGTCAAGACCACCCACGCCGCTCGGCGCGCCGGAGGTACACCCCATTTTCCCCATCAGCGCAAGTGGTGGCGTTCCTGCATCTGGAAAGCCACCGGCCTCCGCCTCCGCGCGGGGCGGCTCTTGCTGGCCCGCGCCAAAGGGCTGGTGCCCCTCCCCGTCGCGCTTCCTGCCGCGCTGGCCGCGCTGCCCCCGCGTGCCTTCCATGAAATGCGGCTGGTCTGGGACCAGGCCGCCCGGCACTATACCTGGCACCTCGTCGTGGAGGATGGGCAGGTGCCGCCCCCCCCGCCCGGCGCGGGGGTCGTGGCCTGTGACCTGGGCGAGATCCATCCCGCAGCGCTCACCGACGGGCAGGCCGCCTGCGTGGTCAGCGCGCGCGTCCTGCGGGCGGTGCGGCAATATACCGCCAAGCGAGTCAGCGCACTCCAGGCCACCCAGGCGGGGAAAACCAAACACAGTCGGGCGTGGCAGCGCGTCCAACGGCGCAAGCAGCGCTTCCTGGCCCAGCAGCGCCGCCGGATACACGACATCGAACACAAAGTCAGCCGGGCCGTCGTCCAATGGACGGTCGCGCAGCAGGCGGGTACGCTGGTCATTGGCGATGTGCGCGACGTAGCCGACGGCAAGCGCCTGGCCGCCCACAGTCAGCAGCAGATCAGTACCTGGGCGCATGGACGGATGCGCGGCTATCTCACCTATAAAGCCGCCGCGGCGGGGATCACGGTCCCCCCCGTGGTGAACGAAGCCTACACCAGTCAGACCTGCCCCCAATGTGGGCACCGGCATAAACCTCAAGGGCGCAGCTACCGTTGCGCGGCTTGTGGGTTCCGGGGCCACCGCGACATTGTGGGCGCGAGCAATATCCTCTCCCGCTATCAGACGGGCGAGGTGGGGCACATTCGGCCCCCGCCCACGGTCATGTATCGTCACCCCATTGGGCTGTGGCGTAGTCGCCTGGACACGGCGGATCTGGCTGGCGGGCAACTGCCAGAAGCCACGCGGCTTTAGCCGCAGTGGAGTGTCACCTACACCGCGTTTGAGACCGCCTGGCGCGCCTTGCCCGTGGTGGTCAAGCAGCTCCCCCTACGCGCCGCGCTCGACGGCTAGGGCCGGCAACGGCAGGGAGCAGTGGCGCGTGAGACGCCGGCAACTCTGCATCCCGCCCTAGGCTAAGCGTGGTCAATCGCGCTTGCATTTGCCGCCCCAATCTGCTATCATAGCAGCACCACCCCGGTCGCTTATTTTCTCACTTTAGCCGCTAAGAGACCCCCATGCGTCGCTTACTTACCACCCTGGTCCTGCTCCTCGCCTGCGGCGCACCGGCCGCCTTGCCCGCCCAGGCCGCGCCGTTCCCTGCGCCGGTTCTCGCGCTGGCGGCCTTCACCAGCTACACGACGACGGCTGCGGTGTCGAATGCCGCGCCGCGCCAGAACAGTAGTGTGACTGTCTCCGGCACGCGCAAATCCGGTGGCAAGCCCGTCGCCGGGGTGCCGATGACGGCGACCTGGCGCTACAAGACGACCATCAGCTTCTGCACTGGCGTGACCAAAGCGGCGGGCGTAGCGAGTTGCAGCCGGCGGATCAGTCGGGCGACCACGGGCTATCCGGTGCGGGTGACGCTGGTATTCGCTCCCGCTGGACGGACGGCGGTGGGCACGGCCGTGACGAGTTTCACGGCCGCCGATCAAGCTGTAGTCGGTGTGTAGCGCGGCGGTGACCAGTGTACGCTCCGCACGGTCGGCAACCGTCCGTCCGGAGGCCGCGCCGCCGTCCGGAGGCCGCGCGGTGACCGCCCGGCGCGGCGCACAACCCGCGCCGGCTACCCCCACTACCGGCCTGTCGCAAGC